>NZ_JBFAKH010000014.1:0-136728 GCF_040655635.1 Streptomyces sp. NPDC050388 | reverse complement strand
CGCCACAGCCGCGCCCGGAGCCGGGGCGAGCCCTCCAGGTGGCTGACATGCAGGACCAGTTCACCGCCGTGGAACGGGGGGGCCGGGGCCAACTGCCCTACGGGGCGGACGCATGCGCCGCCGGCGCTCAGTCCTTGGGCTGGGAGAGCTGGATCAGGTTGCCCACCGTGTCGTCCAGAAGGGCGGTGATCACCGGGCCCTGCTCCTGCGGCTCCTGCACGAAGATCACGCCCTCGCCGCGCAGCCGCTCGTACTCCGCGCGGAGGTCCGCCACGGAGAACACCATGGCGGGCAGGCCCGCCTCACGCACCGCCCTGCGGTACGGCTCCGCGATGGGCCCCTGGCCGGGCTCCAGCAGCAGCTCCAGGTCCCGCTGGGCGCCCTCGGGAGCCCCGACCGTGATGAACAGTGTGCCGCCGCCCAGGTCCATCCGGGTACGGGTCTCGAAGCCGAGCACATCGGTGTAGAACGCGTGCGCCTTCGCGACGTCGTCGACATACACGCTGGTCATGGCGACCTTGATCATGGGACTTCTTCTTCCGATCTCTCAGGTGCCTCAGATCTACCAGATCTCCAGGGGAACGAAGTCTCAGATCCCGAGCTGCTTGGACTCGGTCAGCTTCGTGATCGCGTCCGCGTCGCCCTCCAGCTCGACCTTGGCGGCGCCGTGCCGCCCGTAGGCGAACAGCACCAGCTCCGACGGCTCACCGGTCACCGTGACCACGGGCGTGCCGCGGTGGGCCACCGCGGTCTGGCCGTCCGGACGGCGCAGCACCAGGCCCGTGGGGACGCCGCGGCCCATCAGCCGGGCGCTGCGCTCCAGCCGGGACCACAGGGCGTCCTGGAATACCGGGTCCAGCTCACGCGGCGTCCAGTCGGGCTGGGCGCGGCGCAGGTCCTCCGTATGGACGTAGAACTCGACGATGTTCGACAACTCGTCGACCTGCTTGAGGTTGAAGGGCGAGAAGCGCGGCGGGCCGGTACGGATCAGCTGGATCAGCTCCTCGTACGGCTTGGCGGTGAACTCCGCCATCACCCGCTCCAGACGCGGCGCGAGCTGCTTGACCAGGATGCCGCCGGCGGCGTCGGGACGGCGCTCGCGCACCACCACGTGCGCGGCGAGATCACGGGCGCGCCAGCCCTCGCAGAGAGTGGGGGCCTCCGGGCCCGCCGTCTCCAGCAGATCGGCCAGGAGGAGTCGTTCACGCTTGGCATGGGTCGACATGGGGTCAGCCTACGGTGACCCGCCCGGTCCGCCCACCCGTCACCCGACCCCCACCCCTCATCGAGGCGCATCGCGCCGCCCCTTCTTCGACCCGTCACCCGACCCCCACCGGCGAAGCGCATCGCGCCGCCCGTTCCTCGGCCCGTCAGCCGACCGCCACCCCCCATCTTCCAGTCGGTGGACGGGCCCCGGGCGCACCCGTCCCGCGCGGCACAATGGTCCCCATGACCAGTACGTCCCGGCCCGGCCGCCTCGACCCGCGGATCGCCGCACGGCTCAAGCGCAGCCCCGACGGCCTCCTGCCCGCCATCGCCCAGCAGTACGACACCCAGGAGGTGCTGATGCTGGGCTGGATGGACGACGAGGCGCTGCACCGCACGCTGACCACCGGCCGCTGCACCTACTGGTCGCGCAGCCGCCAGGAGTACTGGGTCAAGGGGGACACCTCCGGACACGTCCAGCACGTGAAGTCCGTCGCCCTGGACTGCGACGCCGACACCCTCCTGATCAAGGTCGACCAGGTCGGCGCCGCCTGCCACACCGGCGCCCGCACCTGCTTCGACGCCGACGTGCTGCTCACCGACACCCGCCCGGACGGCGCCGGTGCCGGCGTGCCCGTCTCGGATCAGTAAGGTCGGCCGGCATGGACCTCGAGACGTTCCGCAAGCTCGCCACCGACCGCCGGGTCATCCCGGTCACCCGCAAGCTCCTCGCCGACGGCGACACCCCCGTCGGCCTCTACCGCAAGCTCGCCGCCGAGCGCCCCGGCACCTTCCTGCTCGAGTCCGCCGAGAACGGACGCTCCTGGTCCCGGTACTCCTTCGTCGGCGTCCGCAGCGCCGCCACCCTCACCGAGCGCGCCGGACAGGCGCATTGGGAGGGGACCCCGCCCGTCGGAGTGCCGGCCGAGGGCGACCCGCTCGCCGCGCTGCGTGCCACGCTCGAAACCCTGCACACCCCGCGCGACCTCGCCCACGACCTCGGCCTGCCGCCCTTCACCGGCGGCATGGTCGGCTACCTCGGCTACGACATCGTGCGCAGGCTGGAGAAGATCGGCCCCGGCGAGCGGGACGATCTGCGACTGCCCGAACTGACCATGCTGCTCACCAGCGACCTCGCCGTCATGGACCACTGGGAGGGCTCCGTCTGGCTGATCGCCAACGCGATCAACCACAACGACCTGGACACCGGCGTCGACGAGGCCCACGCCGACGCCGTGGCCCGCCTGGACGCCATGGAGGCCGACCTCACCCGCGCGGTGGCCCAGCCCCCGGCCGTCCTCCCGCCCTCCGAGCTCCCCGACCACACCGCGCTGTGGGGCGGCCCCGACTTCCGCGCGGCCGTCGAGGACATCAAGGAACGCATCCGCGCGGGGGAGGCCTTCCAGGTCGTCCCCTCCCAGCGGTTCGAGACCCCGTGCACGGCGAGTGCCCTGGACGTCTACCGGGTGCTGCGGGCCACCAACCCTTCGCCCTACATGTACCTGTTCCGGTTCCCCCACGGGGACGGCGAGGCCTTCGACGTGGTCGGATCGTCCCCCGAAGCACTCGTGAAGGTCGACGACGGGCAGGCGATGGTCCACCCCATCGCCGGCACCCGGCCCCGCGGCGCCACCCCGCAGGAGGACCAGGCCCTCGCGGAGGAACTGCTCGCCGACCCCAAGGAGCGCGCCGAGCACCTCATGCTCGTCGACCTGGGCCGCAACGACCTCGGACGGGTCTGCGAGCCCGGTTCCGTCGAGGTCGTCGACTTCATGTCCGTCGAGCGGTACTCGCACGTCATGCACATCGTCTCGACGGTCACCGGCCGGGTCGCGGCCGGCCGTTCCGCCTTCGACGTGCTCACCGCCTGCTTCCCGGCCGGCACCCTCTCCGGTGCGCCCAAGCCCCGGGCCATGCAGATCATCGACGAACTCGAGCCGTCCCGGCGCGGACTGTACGGCGGCTGCGTCGGCTATCTGGACTTCGCGGGCGACTCCGACACCGCCATCGCGATCCGCACCGCGCTGCTGCGCGGGGGCACCGCGTACGTCCAGGCGGGCGCCGGAATCGTCGCCGACTCCGACCCGGTGGCCGAGGACGTCGAGTGCCGCAACAAGGCGGCCGCGGTGCTGCGCGCCGTGCACACGGCGAACCGGCTGGGCACGGTGTGAGCCGGTGCGGGACGGGCCCGGGACGAGCCCCGGGTGACGGTTCGCTCCCGGGTCACGCGATAGTGGAGTACGTGACTGCTGTACCTCCCCCCCGTCCCGAGGCCGTCGGCCCCACCCGCGCCGGCCGCCTCAGTCTCGCCGTCGCCCTGCTGTGCGGGGCCCTGGGTGCGGCCGTGGCCCTGCTCGCCACCCGGCAGCAGTGGTCCCAGGGCACCGCCACGGTGGCCGGCGGCGCCTTTCCCCTGACCGCCAACGGCAGTGACGTCACCGGCGTCCCCGCCGCCCTCGCCGTGGTGGGCCTGGCCGCGCTCGTCGCCGTCTTCGCCGTCCGGCGGACCGGCCGCCTCGCCGTCGCCGCGCTGCTCGCCCTGTCCGGGGCGGGCATCGTCACGGCCGCCCTGCTCGGTGCCTCCGACAGCTCCGCACTCGACGACAAGGCCGCCGAGGTCTCCGGCGACACCTCCGCCACGGTGGCGGCCCTCAGCCACACGGCCTGGCCCTACGTCGCGGCCGTGGGCGGTCTGCTGCTCCTGCTGGCCGGCGCGCTCGCCCTGCGCTACGGCAGGCTGTGGCCCGCGATGTCCGGCCGCTACGAGCGCGGTGGCGCCCCCCGGCCCCGGCGCGCGGCCGCCGCCGATCCCGACCGGCCCGAGGAGCTGTGGAAGGCCCTCGACCGCGGGGAGGACCCGACCGGGACCTGAACCGGGCCGCACCGCGGCCCGGTCGGGCGCCGGAAGGCGTGTGTGCCGTGCGGAGGAGCACCCCCGCTGACGGCACGCGCGCGGGTGCGGGACAATGAGTCCGAGCGTCCTGCTCAGACAAGTACACGGCAACGAGGAGCAAGCAATGGCGGGCAGCAGCCACGGTCACACCCCGGCCGCCTGGACCGGTGTCATCATCGCCTTCATCGGTTTCTGCGTCGCGAGCCTGTTCATGGTGGTGAGCTCGCCGGTCGGCTTCTGGGCGGGCATCGGCATCGCGCTGCTCGGCGGGGCCGTCGGCGGGATCATGAGCAAGATGGGCATGGGCAAGCCGGAGCACGTCCACCCCCTGAACCAGGCCGGCGGCGACCGCGAGCCGGCCCGCGCCCAGAGCTGAACGCCGGGAGCACTCCGGAACAGGGGCGGTCGGCACACGGGTGCCGCGACCGCCCCTGACGCGTGCGCGGAGGGCACAATGCACCCTGTGAACGCCGTCAGCCCCCGCACGCCCGGCACGCCCCGTGCGCCCCGCGGCAGGGCCGCACGACTGGCCCTCCCCGCCGGAGTGCTCGCCGCCGTCGCCGGAGCCTTCGCCTACGTCGGAGCGGTGGACCCCAACGAACCCGGCCACTACCCCGCCTGCCCGCTGCTGCGCTTCACCGGCCTGTACTGCCCCGGCTGCGGCGGGCTGCGTAGCGCCCACGCCGTCGTCCACGGCGACTTCCTGGCGGCCCTCCAGGCCAACGCGCCCGCCGTCCTCGGCTACGCGGCCCTCGCCGTGCTCTGGACCGCATGGATGGCCCGCGCGGCGCGCGGCAAGCCCCTGCGCATCGACCCCCCGCCCGCACTCCTGTGGTCCCTGGGGGCGTTGGTGCTGGTCTTCACGGTTGTCCGGAACCTGCCGTTCGGTGGCTGGCTACACCCTTGATCAACTGGTGGACGTCCAGCTAGTGGGACCGCCGTCCACCGGATGCGAGGGGTACGCCCCGCTGCGGATACCATCGCAGTGACCACCGGTTTCGTCCGGCGACCCGACCACGAGGGCGGGGACGCCCGGGACGGAAGCGAACGCACTGAAGACGGACCGTCTGGAAGGGGGCCTCTCGCGTGAGTGTGCTCGACGAGATCATCGACGGAGTCCGTGCCGACCTCGCGGAGCGGCAGGCGCGGGTGAGCCTCGACGAGCTCAAGGAGCGCGTGGCCAAGGCCCCCGCGGCCAAGGACGGCGCGGCCGCCCTGCGGGGCGAGGGCGTCAAGGTGATCTGCGAGGTCAAGCGCTCCAGCCCGTCCAAGGGCGCGCTCGCCGCGATCGCCGACCCGGCCGCACTCGCCGCCGACTACGAGGCGGGCGGCGCGGCCGTCATCTCCGTCCTCACCGAACAGCGCCGCTTCGGCGGCTCGCTGGCCGACCTGGAGGCGGTCCGCGCGCGCGTGGACATCCCCATCCTGCGCAAGGACTTCATCGTCACCTCGTACCAGCTCTGGGAGGCGCGGGCGCACGGCGCCGACCTCGCGCTGCTCATCGTCGCCGCCCTCGACCAGCCGGCCCTGGAGTCGCTGATCGAGCGCGCCGAGTCCATCGGGCTCACCCCGCTGGTCGAGGCGCACGACGAGGAGGAGGCCGAGCGCGCGATCGACGCGGGCGCCAAGGTCATCGGCATCAACGCGCGCAACCTCAAGACCCTCGAGGTCGACCGCGGCACCTTCGAGCGGATCGCCCCCGAGCTCCCGGACCACCTCGTCAAGGTCGCCGAGTCCGGCGTCCGGGGCCCGCACGACCTGATCGCCTACGCCAACGCCGGAGCCGACGCCGTCCTGGTCGGCGAGTCCCTGGTCACCGGCCGCGACCCGAGGACGGCGGTCGCCGACCTGGTGGCGGCGGGCGAGCACCCGGCGCTGCGGCACGGCCGCGGCTGACCCCCGGTAGGCTTGGCTCCGATGACGCTCCCGATCACCCTGGCCGCCAGGGACCCGTACGCGCGCCTCGCCCGCGGCTGCCGCCCGCGCGGCTGCCGCGCGCCCGCGCGCCGGGTCCACGGGCGCCGGGTCCGGTACGTGATCGGTGACGAGCCGGGGCAGGTCAACGGCATGCGATGGCAGCGCCCCTTCCAGGGGCGCGGGACTGTGCCTGACCACGTGCGGCTCCGTCGCGCGGACGCGACGAGCCGCCCACGGCCCGCAGTGGCCTGACACCCCCGCCCCCACGGCGATCAGTGACCGAGAACAACGCTCACCGTGAGGTTTCCGCATGCCCAGCCAGTTCTTCATCCCCGACCCGGAGGGTCGGACCCCCAGCGCCGAAGGCTACTTCGGAGCGTTCGGCGGCAAGTTCATCCCGGAGGCGCTCGTCGCCGCCGTGGACGAGGTCGCCGTCGAGTACGACAAGGCCAAGGCCGACCCCGAGTTCGCCCGCGAACTCGACGACCTGCTGATGAACTACACCGGCCGCCCGAGCGCCCTCACCGAGGTGCCGCGCTTCGCCGAACACGCCGGTGGCGCCCGGGTCTTCCTCAAGCGCGAGGACCTCAACCACACCGGCTCCCACAAGATCAACAACGTGCTGGGCCAGGCGCTGCTCACCCGGCGCATGGGCAAGACCCGGGTCATCGCCGAGACCGGCGCCGGCCAGCACGGCGTCGCCACCGCCACCGCCTGCGCCCTGTTCGGCCTCGACTGCACCATCTACATGGGCGAGATCGACACCCGCCGCCAGGCCCTCAACGTGGCCCGGATGCGCATGCTCGGCGCCGAGGTCATCGCCGTGAAGTCCGGCAGCCGCACCCTCAAGGACGCCATCAACGAGGCGTTCCGCGACTGGGTCGCCAACGTCGACACCACGCACTACCTCTTCGGCACCGTCGCCGGACCCCACCCCTTCCCCGGCCTGGTGCGCGACTTCCACCGCGTCATCGGCGTCGAGACCCGCCGCCAGCTCCTGGAGCGCGCCGGACGGCTGCCCGACGCCGCCGTCGCCTGCGTCGGCGGAGGCTCCAACGCCATCGGACTCTTCCACGCCTTCATCCCGGACGCCTCGGTACGGCTGATCGGCTGCGAACCCGCGGGCCACGGCATCGAGAGCGGCGAGCACGCGGCCACCCTCACCGCGGGCGAGCCCGGCATCCTGCACGGCTCGCGCTCCTACGTCCTCCAGGACGACGAGGGCCAGATCACCGAGCCGTACTCCATCTCGGCCGGGCTCGACTACCCGGGCATCGGACCCGAGCACGCCTACCTCAAGGACTCCGGCCGCGGCGAGTACCGCGCGGTCACCGACGACGCCGCCATGCAGGCGCTGCGGCTGCTGTCGCGCACCGAGGGCATCATCCCGGCCATCGAGAGCGCCCACGCGCTGGCCGGTGCCCTGGAGGTCGGCAGGGAACTCGGCGAGGGCGGGCTGATCGTGGTCAACCTGTCCGGCCGGGGCGACAAGGACATGGACACCGCCGCCCGCTACTTCGGGCTGTACGACACCGCTGCCACCGACGCCACAGTCGGCACCGCCACCACGGACAAGACCGTCGCCGCCGACGCGGACACCGACACCGCCGAGATCGAGAGGGACGCCAAGTGAGCGGGAACGTGCAGCTGCTGAACGACACCCTCGCCGCGGCCAGGGCAGAGGACCGGGCCGCCCTCATCGCCTACCTCCCGGCCGGGTTCCCGACCGTCGACGGCGGCATCGACGCCGTCAAGGCCGTCATCGACGGCGGCGCCGACGTCGTGGAGGTGGGCCTGCCGCACAGCGACCCCGTCCTCGACGGGCCCGTCATCCAGACCGCCGACGACATCGCCCTGCGCGGCGGCGTCCGGATCGCCGACGTGCTGCGCACGGTCCGGGAGGCGCACCGGGCCACCGGGAAGCCGATCCTGGTCATGACGTACTGGAACCCCGTCGACCGCTACGGCGTCGAGCGGTTCGTCACCGAACTCGCCGAGGCGGGCGGCGCCGGGTGCATCCTGCCCGACCTGCCCGTCCAGGAGTCGGCGCCGTGGCGGGAACACGCCGACAAGCACGGCCTCGCCACCGTCTTCGTCGTCGCGCCCAGCAGCAAGGACGAGCGGCTCGCCGAGATCACCGCGGCGGGCAGCGGCTTCGTCTACGCCGCGTCCCTCATGGGGGTCACCGGCACCCGCGAGTCGGTCGGCACGCAGGCCGAGGAACTCGTGGCACGCACCCGGGCGAGCCGCGCCGACCTGCCGGTGTGCGTCGGGATCGGCGTCTCCGACGCCACCCAGGCCGCCGAGGTCGCCCGCTTCGCCGACGGTGTGATCGTCGGCTCCGCCTTCGTCAAGCGGATGCTGGACGCCCCCGATCCGGCCGCCGGGGTCCAGGCCGTGCGGGCGCTCGCCGGCGAACTCGCCAAGGGCGTGCGCGGACAGGCGTGACCACGCCGTCCACGGACCGGACACCGGGGTTCCCGGACCGGGCACCGAGGACGGCCGGTCATCCGCAGGCTGTCAGCAGATGGTCATACGGGTCCCTCGTACGGGTGGACCTGGGGCCGGGGAGGCGCGGTGCGCCTCCCCGGTTCGTTCTGCGGGGTGTGAGCGAGAAGAACCGTGAGGGAAAGCGCACCGCCCGGGAGCGGCTGGCGGTCGAGCGCGAGAAGCAGAAGACGGCGGACAGGCGGCGCCGCACCCTGATCGTGGGTGCGAGCGTGGTCTGTGTCCTGGGGCTCGCGGCGGTGATCGGAGTCGTCGCCGCCAACGCCGGGAAGAACGACGGAAGTACGGAGGCCGGCCCGGTGGTGGCGCCCTCGGGGGCCCTCGGCAAGGACGGCCTCGCCATCCCGGTCGGCAAGGAGAACGCCAAGTCCACGCTCACCGTGTGGGAGGACTTCCGCTGCCCCGCCTGCAAGTCCTTCGAGCTGGCGTACCGCCCGACCCTGCACGAGCTGACCCGGTCCGGCCAGCTGAAGATCGAGTACCACCTGGTCACGCTCATCGACGGCAACATGGGCGGCACCGGCTCCCGCAACTCCGCCAACGCCGCGGCCTGCGCCCAGGACGCCGGCAAGTTCGCCGAGTACCACAACGTGCTGTTCGACAACCAGCCCCAGGAGACGGACGACGCCTTCGCCGACAACGGCAAGCTCGTCGAGCTGGCAGGCAAGGTCGACGGTCTCGACACGCCCGCCTTCCGCGGCTGTGTGGAGGACGGCACGCACAACAGCTGGGTCGGAAAGTCCCAGGAGGCCTTCCAGAAGGGCGGATTCTCGGGCACACCGACCGTCCTGCTCGGCGACAAGAACATCTACCAGGACAAGACGATGACGCCGGCGAAACTGAAGGAGATGGTTCGGAAGGCCAATCAGGAGCAGTAGGCGCCCTCCCGTTATGGAGCCGTAGCCGGGCCGCCCGACGTGGGACCGGTCCGGCACGGTAGCGTCGACCCTGCCATGGAACTTGCCTACATTCCCAGCCCGTCGAGCGGGGTGCTGCACCTGGGCCCCATCCCGCTGCGCGGCTATGCCTTCAGTATCCTCGTCGGCCTCTTCGTCGCCCTCTGGATCGTCGACCGCCGGTGGGTGGCGCGCGGTGGCCAGAAGGGCACCGCCTGGGACATCGCGTTCTGGGCGATCCCGTTCGGCCTGGTCGGTGGTCGTCTCTACCACGTCGTCACCGATTACCAGCTCTACTTCGGAGAGGGCCGCGACTGGGTCGACGCCTTCAAGATCTGGGAGGGCGGCCTGGGCATCTGGGGAGCCGTCGCCCTGGGCGCCCTGGGCGCCTGGATCGGCTGTCGGCGCCGGGGCATCGCCCTGCCGCCGTACGCCGACGCCGTGGCCCCCGGGCTGGCGCTCGCGCAGGCGATCGGACGCTGGGGCAACTGGTTCAACCAGGAGCTGTACGGGCGGGAGACGGACCTTCCCTGGGCCCTGCACATCACGTCCACGGCGGGCGGCCGGGTGCCCGGGTACTACCACCCGACGTTCCTGTACGAGTCGCTGTGGTGCGTCGGTGTCGCCCTGCTGGTCATCTGGGCGGACCGGCGCTTCAAGCTCGGGCACGGGCGGGCGTTCGCGCTGTACGTCGCGGCGTACTGCGCGGGCCGGTTCTGGATCGAGTACATGCGCGTCGACGAGGCCCACGCCATCCTGGGCCTGCGGTTGAACAACTGGACCGCGATGATCGTGTTCGTGCTCGCGGTGGTCTACATCGTGGTGTCGGCGAAGAAGTGGCCGGGACGCGAGGACGTGGTGGAACCGGTCGCCGCCTCCGGCGGTGCGGCCGAGGCCTCCGGTGGGACCGGTACCGGCGAGAAGGGCGAGGCGGACTCCCCGGAGGCGAAGGACGACGCCGAGTCGGCGAAGGACACCGGGGCGGGCGAGGACGCCAAGGCCGAGGAAGACGCCAAGAGCGCCAAGAGCGAGGAAGACGCCGAGACCGGGGACGACGCCGAGGCGGATTCCGGGGAGGCCCCCTCCAAGGACGGGGCCGGCTCGGCGAAGAAGAGCTGACGGCCTGCCGGCCTTCTGCGACGACGACGCCGTGGGGCGTCCGGAGGGTTCCGGGCGCCCCACGGCGTGTGTGTGGCCCCCAGAGCCGGCGGGCCGGGGACAGGACGCACTGGGCGGCCGTCACCACCGCCGCGTCGATGGAGCCGGCCGTCGGGGAGGGCCCGGGCGCCCCGTTCGCCGACCGCCACCTTGACGATCCTCGCCGCCCGTTCGATCTCTTGCTCCGTCGGCAGACCGGCGCGCTCGATGACCGGCGGCTGCCGGGGGCGCGTCCGGTTCACCGGTGATGGCGGCGAAGCCGCTCGTCGCATCGGCGAGGGTGCCGAAGCCGGGGCGACGGGCGTACGGGCCGAAGCCGGCGACCCGGGCCAGGACCAGCCGGCAGTCGGCGGCGGACAGTTCGGGCCGGCTCAGGTCCCACCTCTCCAGGGTGCCCGGCCGGAAGTTCTCGATGATCACGTCGGCGGCCCCGGCGAGGCGCGGCAGGGTCGCCCGGCCGCCGGTCGTGGACAGGTCGAGGATGGCGGTCCGTTTGTCGCGGCCGAGCATCTTCCACCACAGCCCCACGCCGTCCTTCGACGGCCCGCGGTCGCGGGAGGGGTCCGGTTTCCTCCGGTGCTCGACCTTGACCGCCTCGGCGCCGAAGTCACCGAGCTGGGCCGCGGCGAGGGGCCCGGCGAAGAGGGCGGCGAGGTCCAGGACGCGCAGGCCGGCCGACGGTGGGCCGGGTCATGGGCTGGAGGCCTCCAAGTGGGTCAGCCGGGCCAGGGTGTCGAAGCCGATGCCGTCGAAGGTGCCGATGGAGGTGGTCAGCCGGTTCTTCAGCGGGGCCGTCCAGCGTTCGGGGAGTGCGGTGGGTGAGCCGGCGAGGAGAGCGGCGATGCCGCCGGCGGTCGCGCCGTTCGAGTCGGTGTCGAGGCCACCGGACACGGCGCGGCAGATCGCGCCGGTGAAGTCGCCGTCCGCGTGGGTGAGGGCGGCGGCGATCAGCGCGGTGTTGGGTACGGCGTGCACCCAGTGGACGTCCGCGTGCCGGGTGTGGATCGCGTCGACGACGGTGGCGAAGTCGTCGTGCTCGTGCGCCAGCCGCACGGCGTGGCGCACTGCGCGGGCGAGCCGGGAGCGGGGCGGTACGACGGCGAGACCGGCCCGCAGACAGGCGTGGACGTCCTGGCCGCCGGTGCCGGTGCCGACGGGCTGGTCCGCGGCGGCGGTGGCGATGACGGCCGCGGCGAACATCGCGGCGTAGACCCCGTTGGCCGTGTGGGTGAGGGTCGCGTCGCGATGGGCCTGTTCCGCCGCGCCCGCCGGGTCTCCGGGATTGGTCCAGCCGTGCACGTCGGCGCGGATCAGGGCGCCGATCCACTCGCGGAACGGATTGCGGTGCCGGGCGGTGCGCGGGGGCTCCAGGCCGCTCAGGAGGTTGCGGTAGGCGATGCGTTCGGCGGTGAAGGCGCGGCCCGCCGGGAGTTCGTCCAGCCAGAGCCGGGCCACGTCCGCGGTGGTGAAGTCCCTGCCGTACCGCTGGAGCAGCAGCAGATTGAGGAGGGGGTGGTCGAGGTCGTCGTCCTCGGGCATGCCGTCGATGTTCTCGGCGAGGGACGTGGCCGCGGAGCGACGGTTCCAGGGGTACCGGGCGGCCAGTTCCGCGGGGACTCCGCGGGCGGTGAAGTAGTCGTTCAAGGGCCAGTTCCCGGTGGCCCGGGCGAGTTGGCGGATGCCGTCGAGGGGGAGCTTCTCCACGGGCTTGCCGAGCAGGCAGCCGACGGCCCGGCCGAGCCAGGCGGCTTCGAGGCGGTCGGTACGGCGGTGGTCCGCGTCGACGTGGTCGGGAGCCGTCGGAGCGGTGCCGGCGGGGGAGGGCCAGTCGGGGCACAGGGACTTGATCGCGGCGAGGTCCGTCGGCTCGTCGTCCGCCAGGCTGCTGGGCAGGTCGGCCAGTTCGTCCAGGAGGTCCCCGGCCAGCAGCCTGAGGTAGCGGGACGCCGGACGCGGGGAGGCGCCGGCACGGAGCGGGGCCTCGGGGCCGCCCGCCGCGCGCCAGCGGGCCGCGACGGCCGAGGGCGTCCTGCCGTCCTGGGCCGCTTGGCGCAGCTCGTGGCCGATCAGGTCCTCCGGCTGGACCCAGGTCAGTCGGAGCATGCCGGGTCTCCCAACTCGGCGAACGCCCGTTCGTGCGCTCGGCGTCGGGAGACGTCGCGCGCGAAGACCTCGAGGGCCACCGCGGTCAGCGCGGCCGCGGGTGCCCAGAGGTCGAGACGGCTGGCGTCCGCCACGGTCTTCGCCCAGTCCTCGGGGGCCGGCGAGCCGAGGGCGCCGGTCACCGCCCCGGCCGTCGTGGCGATGGAGCCGCAGTCCCGGCCGTAGTTCACCGCGCCCGGCACCGCCTGCCGGAAGTCGCCGCGGGCCACCGCCACCATGCCCAGCGCGCTGGGGAGTTCCTCGACGGCGTGCAGCCGGGACGGCCTGCGGGCGTCCAGCGAGGGGGAGCGGTAGTCGGGGCCCGCGGTGTCGTACGGGGCCACCGCCTCCCGCAGCGGGCGCAGCGCGGACTCGAAGTCCGGGTGCCGGGACGCCTCTTCGCAGACCCGTTCGATCGCCTCCCGGGTGCCGTCCTTCGCCGGCGACAGGCAGGCGTCGACGACCGAGTCCGCACTCGCCCCCGGCGCGCTCGCCGCCGCCACGGCCGCGGCGAGCACCCCCGCCGCCTCCCGGCCGTACGACGACTGGTGCGCCCCCGCGACGTCCAGCACCTCGGCGTACGCGCCCGCCGGGTCGGCCGCGTCGACCAGGCCGACGGGAGCCGTGTACATCGCGGCACCGCAGGTGACGATGGTGCCGACGCCCGCCTCGCGCGGGTCGACATGGCCGTAGTGGATCCGGGCCACCAGCCACTTCTCCGCGAGGAGGATCCGCTGGAGCGGGAGCGCCTCCGCCTCCGGTTCCGGGATCCAGCGCGGGGTGCCCATCAGGTCCGGCACCAGACGGTCGGCGACGGCACGGGCGTCCAGGTGGTCCCGGACCCGCGCGTACACCCGGACCAGGGCGTGCGTCATGAGGGTGTCGTCGGTGACGTGTCCGTCGCCCTTGTGGTACGGGGCGATGGGCCGCGCGGTGCGCCAGGCGTCGCCGTTCCAGGGACCGACGACACCGTGGACGCGGCCACCGTGGCGTTCGGCGATCTGCTCGGGGGAGTACCCCTCGACGGGGCCGCCGAGCGCGTCGCCGACGGCGGCTCCCACCAGCGCGCCGGTGATCCGTTCGTCCAGGGGCGCGCCCCGGCCCCGCCTGTCGTCCTCTGTGAGCGTCATGTCCGAATCATCCCCCTGGTGGGGGCGGTTGTGCGGCTTCCAGCAGTCCGGCGAGTTCCACCAGGTCGGTGCCGGTGAACCGGGGGAGCGCGCAGCCGGAGGGGATGCGGCAGCTCGCCCGTCACGGTCCGGGGATCGCCGCGCCGCCGCCCGGCACGCCGGTCAGGGCGCCCACGAGGGTGGGGGCGGAGTCCGCGACCCGGGACAGGCAGGCCGCGGCGGGGACCGCCTCCGCGATCCGGCTGCGGGCGGCGGTGGCCAGGGCGAGAGCGACAGGAGCGGTTTCGGCGGCGGCGCCACCGTAGCTGTGGACGTGGTCGACGATCCGGTGTTCCAGGAGCGGTACGAGGGTGAAGGCGCCGTCGGTGTCCGCGACGAGCCGCAGGGCGTGCCGGGCGTTGCGGCCGGTCTCCGTCTCCTCGGGCAGCTCGGCGCCTGCGGCGGCCACACACTCCGCCACGTCCGCTCCGGCCGGCGCACCGCCGACGGCCGGACCGAGCAGCGCGCCGCGTGCCCGCTCGCGGAGTCCGGCGGAGCCTTCCGGCGCCGGAGGCGCCGGAGTAGTAGGGGACGCGGGCGGTCGATGCCGTACGCGGCTCTCCTCTCCGGGGCGCCCCGAGAGGCGCGAAGCCCTTTGCGGAACTGTCCCCGGTGAGGCGTGCGGCGCGGCCTCACACGCTTCCGTGTCACCCGGTCGACATCTGTGCGGCCCTCCGCACGGACGTGCAGAATCCACAAAACCGCAGGTTAGCCCAGCCTTTCCTTGCTGGCGGAGGGGAATCAGGGGGGGTATCTTGAGCGTTGTAAAAAAGTAGAACCTGTCTAAAGTTGCGTCTGTTTGCAGACGCTCCAGTGAACTCCCTGGGGGACCGCATGGCGATCATCGAGACCGAGGCGACGCTGCACGAGGCGCACCGCGACAACCACACCCACCGGGACGTGAACGGCGGCTGGTTGCGCCCCGCCGTGTTCGGCGCGATGGACGGACTGGTCTCCAACCTCGCGTTGATGACCGGCGTCGCCGGCGGCTCGGTCGGTCAGCAGACCATCGTCATCACCGGTCTCGCGGGCCTGGCGGCCGGCGCCTTCTCCATGGCGGCCGGCGAGTACACCTCCGTCGCCTCCCAGCGCGACCTCGTCGAGGCCGAACTGGACGTCGAGCGGCGCGAACTGCGCAAGCACCCCCAGGACGAGGAGGCCGAACTCGCCGCCCTCTACGAGTCCCGCGGGGTCGAGCCGGAGCTCGCCCGCGAGGTGGCCCGGCAGCTGTCGAAGGACCCCGAGCAGGCGCTGGAGATCCACGCCCGCGAGGAACTGGGGATCGACCCCGGCGACCTGCCCTCGCCCGCTGTGGCCGCAGTCTCCAGCTTCGGCTCCTTCGCGCTGGGCGCGCTGCTTCCCGTGCTGCCCTATCTGCTCGGCGCGAGCAGCCTGTGGCCGGCCGTGCTGGTGGCCCTGCTGGGACTCTTCCTGTGCGGCGCGCTGGTGGCCAAGGTGACCGCGCGGACCTGGTGGTTCAGCGGGCTGCGGCAGCTCGCCCTCGGCGGCGCGGCGGCCGGCGTGACCTACGCACTGGGCGCGCTGTTCGGAACCGCCGTCGGATGACCCGGCTCCACCCGACCCGGACGGGCGATCCGGTTCGGACGGCCCGGTCGGATCACGCGGCTCGCGTGATCCGACCGGGCCGTTCGGCGATCCGGCTCCGCTTTCGCGCGACGGACCGCACAAGTAGCCGTTACTCGTTGGTTTCGACCGCGTGACGACGGGGCATGAGCCGAAAGCGCTGCGGGTGATGAAGCCCGTGACGCACCCGCGGGGAGGGGCGAGGACGCCCTCCCCCGTCTTCGGACCGGCGGACACCGATCTGCCCGCCCCGGTCCCCACAGCCTCCACCGCCAGGCGCGGAACCCCGCCGTGACCTGCAAGGCGTCTGCACAATGGAATGAAATATCCCCCTTTCCGGGACTTCACCCATCGTGTAACCTGCACGAAATTTCGCAGTCACGCAGAGGGCCAGCGTCGTCCCTCGGCACTTGCCACACGCCACATGACGACGACGAGGAGAGCCGATGCGTATGCCGCGTCAGCCGTGCCAGCATTTTGCGCAAGGCCAGAACCGGTCCTCCATGGATGCCCGCCCCGCCCCCCAGGGCCTGTACGACCCCCGCGACGAGCACGACGCCTGCGGCGTGGGCTTCGTCGCCACCCTCACCGGCGAGGCGTCCCACACCCTGGTGGAGCAGGCCCTCACCGTCCTGCGCAACCTGGAGCACCGCGGCGCCACCGGCTCCGAGCCCGACTCCGGCGACGGCGCGGGCATCCTCTCCCAGATCCCGGACGCCTTCTTCCGCGAGGTGGCCGGCTTCGAACTGCCCGCGGCCGGCGCCTACGCCGTCGGCACCGCCTTCCTCCCCCTCGACGCGGCCGACGAGGCCGCCGCCCGCATCGAGGAGATCGCCCGCGACGAGGGCCTGACCGTCCTCGGCTGGCGCGACGTGCCCATCGCGCCCGAGCTGCTCGGCGCCGCCGCCCGCTCCACGATGCCCGCCTTCCGCCAGGTCTTCGTCACGGACCACGCGTCGACCGGCATCGACCTCGACCGCACGGCCTTCGCGCTGCGCAAGCGCGCCGAGCGCGAGGCCGGCGTCTACTTCCCGTCGCTGTCCGCGCGGACCATCGTCTACAAGGGCATGCTCACCACCGGCCAGCTGGAGCCCTTCTTCCCGGACCTGTCGGACCGCCGCTTCGGCTCCGCGATCGCGCTCGTGCACTCCCGGTTCTCCACGAACACCTTCCCGTCGTGGCCGCTCGCGCACCCCTACCGCTTCGTCGCCCACAACGGTGAGATCAACACCGTCAAGGGCAACCGCAACTGGATGCGCGCCCGCGAGTCCCAGCTGGTCTCCGGCCTGTTCGGTCCCGAGAAGGACCTCGAGCGCATCTTCCCGGTGTGCACCCCCGACGCCTCCGACTCCGCCTCCTTCGACGAGGTCCTCGAACTGCTGCACCTCGGCGGGCGTTCGCTGCCGCACTCCGTGCTGATGATGATCCCCGAGGCGTGGGAGAACCACGCCGCGATGGACCCGGCCAGGCGCGCCTTCTACCAGTACCACTCCACGATGATGGAGCCCTGGGACGGCCCCGCCTGCGTCACCTTCACCGACGGCACCCAGGTCGGCGCCGTACTCGACCGCAACGGCCTGCGCCCCGGCCGCTACTGGGTCACCGACGACGGCCTGGTCGTCCTCGGCTCCGAGGTCGGCGTCCTCGACATCGACCCGGCGAAGGTCGTCCGCAAGGGCCGCCTGCAGCCCGGCCGCATGTTCCTGGTGGACACCGCCGAGCACCGCGTCATCGAGGACGACGAGATCAAGGCTGCCCTCGCCGCCGAGCACCCCTACGCCCAGTGGCTGGAAGCCGGCGAGATCGAACTGTCCGACCTGCCCGAGCGCGAGCACATCGTGCACACCCACGCCTCGGTCACCCGACGCCAGCAGACCTTCGGCTACACCGAGGAGGAACTGCGCGTCCTGCTCACCCCGATGGCCAAGACCGGCACCGAGCCGATCGGCTCCATGGGCACCGACTCGCCGATCGCCGCGCTCTCCGACCGCCCCCGGCTGCTCTTCGACTACTTCACCCAGCTGTTCGCGCAGGTCACCAACCCGCCGCTGGACGCGATCCGCGAAGAACTGGTCACCTCCCTGCGCAGCTCCCTGGGCCCCCAGGGCAACCTGCTCGAGCCGACGGCCGCGTCCTGCCGCTCCGTCGTCCTGCCCTTCCCGGTCATCGACAACGACGAGCTGGCCAAGCTCATCCACGTCAACGCCGACGGCGACCTGCCCGGCTTCAAGGCCGCCACCCTCTCCGGCCTCTACCGGGTCTCCGGCGGCGGCGACGCCCTCGCCGCCCGCATCGAGGAGATCTGCGCCGAGGCCGACGCCGCCATCGGCAACGGCGCCCGCCTGATCGTCCTGTCCGACCGGCACTCCGACGCCGAGCACGCGCCGATCCCGTCGCTGCTGCTCACCGCGGCCGTCCACCACCACCTCATCCGCACCAGGCAGCGCACCCGGGTGGGCCTCCTGGTCGAGGCCGGAGACGTCCGCGAGGTCCACCACGTGGCGCTCCTCATCGGCTTCGGCGCCGCCGCAGTCAACCCGTACCTGGCGATGGAGTCCGTCGAGGACCTCGTCCGCGCGGGCACCTTCCTGCAGGCCGTCGACGGCGAGCCCGAGAAGGCCATCCGCAACCTCATCCACGCCCTCGGCAAGGGCGTACTGAAGGTCATGTCCAAGATGGGCATCTCCACCGTCGCCTCCTACCGCGGCGCCCAGGTCTTCGAAGCCGTCGGCCTCGACGAGCGGTTCGTCGAGAAGTACTTCCACGGCACCGCCACCAAGATCGGCGGCATCGGCATCGACGTCGTCGCCCAGGAGGTCGCCGCCCGTCACGCCAAGGCGTACCCCGCCTCCGGCATCGCCCCCGCCCACCGCGCCCTCGACATCGGCGGCGAGTACCAGTGGCGCCGCGAGGGCGAACCGCACCTGTTCGACCCGGAGACCGTCTTCCGCCTCCAGCACTCCACGCGCTCCGGCCGCTACGACGTCTTCAAGCAGTACACCGACCGCGTCAACGAGCAGTCCGAACGCCTGATGACGCTGCGCGGCCTGTTCGGCTTCACCACCGACCGGAAGCCGGTCCCCCTCGACGAGGTCGAACCGGCCTCCGAGATCGTCAAGCGGTTCTCCACCGGCGCCATGTCGTACGGTTCCATCTCCCAGGAGGCACACGAGACCCTCGCCGTCGCCATGAACCAGCTCGGCGGCAAGTCCAACACCGGCGAGGGCGGCGAGGACCCCGAGCGCTTGTACGACCCGGCCCGCCGCTCCTCCATCAAGCAGGTCGCCTCCGGCCGCTTCGGCGTGACCTCCGAATACCTGGTCAACGCCGACGACATCCAGATCAAGATGGCCCAGGGAGCCAAGCCCGGCGAGGGCGGCCAGCTGCCCGGCCCCAAGGTCTACCCGTGGATCGCGAAGACCCGGCACTCGACACCCGGCGTGGGCCTCATCTCCCCGCCGCCGCACCACGACATCTACTCCATCGAGGACCTCGCCCAGCTCATCCACGACCTGAAGAACGCCAACCCCCAGGCGCGCATCCACGTCAAGCTGGTCTCCGAGGTCGGCGTCGGCACGGTCGCCGCGGGCGTGTCCAAGGCCCACGCGGACGTGGTGCTCATCTCCGGTCACGACGGCGGCACGGGCGCCTCCCCGCTGACCTCGCTCAAGCACGCGGGCGGCCCCTGGGAACTCGGCCTCGCCGAGACCCAGCAGACCCTCCTGCTCAACGGCCTGCGCGACCGGATCGTCGTCCAGACCGACGGCCAGCTCAAGACCGGCCGGGACGTCGTCGTCGCCGCCCTCCTCGGCGCCGAGGAGTTCGGCTTCGCCACCGCGCCCCTGGTCGTCTCCGGCTGCGTCATGATGCGCGTCTGCCACCTGGACACCTGCCCGGTCGGCATCGCCACCCAGAACCCGGTGCTGCGCGAGCGGTTCGCCGGCAAGGCCGAGCACGTCGTGAACTTCTTCCGGTTCATCGCCGAAGAGGTCCGCGAACTCCTCGCCGCACTCGGCTTCCGCTCCCTCGAGGAAGCCGTCGGCCACACCGAGGTCCTCGACGTGACCCGCGCCGTCGACCACTGGAAGGCGCAGGGCCTGGAACTGGCCCCGCTGCTCCACGTCCCGGACCTGCCCGACGGCGCCGTCCGCCACCAGGCCGTCCCCCAGGACCACGGACTGGCGAAGGCCCTCGACAACGAGCTGATCAAGCTCGCCGCCGACGCGCTCGCCGCCGACGGCGCCCCCGACGCCCAGCCGGTCCGCGCCCAGGTCGCCATCCGCAACATCAACCGCACCGTCGGCACCATGCTCGGCCACGAGGTGACGAAGAAGTTCGGCGGCGCCGGCCTGCCCGACGACACCATCGACATCACCTTCGCCGGCTCCGCCGGCCAGTCCTTCGGCGCCTTCGTCCCCCGCGGCATCACCCTGCGCCTGGAGGGCGACGCCAACGACTACGTCGGCAAGGGCCTCTCCGGCGGCCGCGTCGTCGTCCGCCCCGACCGGAGCGCCGACCACCTCGCCGAGTACAGCGTCATCGCCGGCAACACCCTCGCCTACGGCGCCACCGGCGGCGAGATGTTCCTGCGCGGCAAGGTCGGCGAACGGTTCTGCGTGCGCAACTCCGGCGCGCTGGTCGTCTCCGAGGGCGTGGGCGACCACGGCTGCGAATACATGACCGGCGGCCACGCGGTCGTCCTCGGCGAGACCGGCCGCAACTTCGCGGCCGGCATGTCCGGCGGCGTCGCCTACGTCATCGACCTCGACCGGGACAACGTCAACGCCGGCAACCTGGACGCCGTCCACGAACTCGACGACACCGACCGCGCCCGGCTGCACGACGTGGTGCGCCGGCACCAGGAGGAGACGGACTCCACCGTCGCCGCCAAGCTGCTCGCCGAGTGGGACACCGCGGTCGAGCGCTTCAGCAAGATCACCCCCCGTACGTACCAGGCAGTGCTCGCCGCCAAGGACGCCGCCGAGCGAGCCGGACTCTCCGAGTCCGACACCCACCAGAAGATGATGGAGGCGGCGACCCATGGCTGACCCGAAGGGCTTCTTGAACCACGGGCGCGAGGTCGCCACCTCCCGCCCGGTCACCGAACGCGTCAAGGACTGGAACGAGGTCCACGTCCCCGGCTCCCTGCTGCCGATCACCAGCAAGCAGGCCGGCCGCTGCATGGACTGCGGCATCCCGTTCTGCCACAACGGCTGCCCGCTGGGCAACCTCATCCCCGAGTGGAACGACTACGCCTACCGCGAGGACTGGCAGGCGGCCTCCGAGCGCCTGCACGCCACCAACAACTTCCCGGAGTTCACCGGCCGACTGTGCCCCGCCCCGTGCGAATCGGCGTGCGTCCTCGGCATCAACCAGCCGCCCGTCACCATCAAGAACGTCGAGGTCTCGATCATCGACAAGGCGTGGGAGACCGGCGACGTCGCCCCGCGCGTCCCCGAACGCCACTCCGGCAAGACCGTCGCGGTCGTCGGCTCCGGCCCCGCCGGTCTGGCCGCCGCCCAGCAGCTGACCCGGGCCGGCCACACCGTCGCCGTGTACGAACGGGCCGACCGCGTCGGCGGCCTCCTGCGCTACGGCATCCCCGAGTTCAAGATGGAGAAGCGGCACATCAACCGCCGCATCGAGCAGATGCGCGCGGAGGGCACCAAGTTCCGCACGGGCATCGAGATCGGCCGCGACATGCCGGCCACCGCACTGCGCAAGCGGTACGACGCCGTCGTCCTCGCCGTCGGCGCGACCACGGCACGCGACCTGCCGGTACCGGGCCGCGAACTGGGCGGCATCCACCAGGCCATGGAGTACCTG
Source organism: Streptomyces sp. NPDC050388 (assembly GCF_040655635.1). Taxonomy (NCBI): domain Bacteria; kingdom Bacillati; phylum Actinomycetota; class Actinomycetes; order Kitasatosporales; family Streptomycetaceae; genus Streptomyces; species Streptomyces sp. NPDC050388. The sequence continues at coordinate 115,429 of NZ_JBFAKH010000014.1, read as the reverse complement.
CCGCTGGCCAACAAGGTGCAGGAGGGCGACTACGTCACCCCGCCGATCTCCGCCGAGGGCAAGCACGTCGTCGTCATCGGCGGCGGTGACACCGGCGCCGACTGCGTGGGCACCGCCCACCGCCAGGGCGCCGCCTCCGTCACCCAGCTGGAGATCATGCCCCGCCCGGGCGAGGAACGGAACCCGCTCTCCCAGCCGTGGCCGACCTTCCCCATGCTCTACAAGGTCACCTCCGCGCACGAGGAGGGCGGCGAGCGGGTCTACTCCGTCTCCACCACCCACTTCGAGGGCGACGCGGACGGCAACGTGCAGCGACTGCACCTGACCGAGGTCGAATTCGTCGACGGCAAGCCCACCCACAAACCCGGCACCGAGCGGGCGATCCCGGCCCAGCTGGTCACCCTCGCCATGGGCTTCACCGGCACCGACCGGGACAACGGCCTCGTCGAGCAGTTCGGCCTGGACCTCGACGAACGCGGTAACATCGCCCGCGACGCAGATTTCCAGACCAGCGTGCCGGGTGTCTTCGTCGCCGGTGACGCAGGCCGTGGCCAGTCCCTCATCGTGTGGGCGATCGCCGAGGGCCGCTCCGCCGCGCGCGGCTGCGACCGCCACCTCACCGGCGCGAGCGACCTGCCCGCACCGATCCGCCCCACGGACCGCTCACTGACGGTGTGACGGACCGCCCCGCCCGCCACCACCCGGTGGCGGACCGCCCCGCACAAGGGACCTGACGGTCCCCCACAGAGGTCCCGTACAACGGCGTACGGAACACCAGGTGGCGCCTGCCAGCCGTCCCCGACCAGGACGAAACCGGGCAGGCGCCGCCGCACCCCGGTCAGGGGATCCGGAAGGTGCTCCCGTTCACCTGCCACGTCAGCGGCGTCGCCAGCTCCAGGTTCCCCTCCCGCAGGAACCGGCGCTGGGCGGTGTCCACCCGGGACGTGTCGGCGTCCGGCTTCCTCGCGAGCATGGCCGCGCGACGCACCTCGAGGAACGCCTCCAGAAACGTTTTCTCGTCGCCGCCCTGCCCCGGCGTCTCCGCCTTGCGCATGGCCCGCTCCCGTATGCCGTAGAAACCGTCCGGGCCGGTGTCGGGGCCACGCCGGACCATCGCGTCGTAGTACACGAACTGGCCGAGCGTGCCGAGACCGTCCAACTTGGCCATGCGCACCGCCGGATCGAAGTAGACCCGGTCGCGCTCGGCCTCCTGGGCCGTGCGGAACGCGGGCTTCTCCGACTCCGCCCGCCAGGCCTCCGTGAAGCCCGGGTCCAGACCCTCGTGCGAGTCCGTGCCGTCCACCTCACGCAGCGCGGGCAGGAACTCCGCCAGCCCGTTGTCCGGGTGGTCCTTCGTGTAGCCCTCCACGAGGGCGAGCAGGTCGTGGGTGCCGGTGGTGAAGCCGACGATGCCGGCCGTGTAGCCGACACCGTCCCCGACGTCCTCGATGGTGCCGTAGGTCTCACGCCAGCGCAGCGTCGAGTTCTCGGCACTCGCCACGAGCTGCTGGGCGAGCTCCTTCTTCACCGGGTCGGCCAGGCCCGGCGGCCGGCTCGCCACCAGCGCGTCGTCCTTGGCCGACTCCGACTCGGCACGCTCCTTGGCCTGCTCACGCGCGTTCGACGAGGCGGACACGGCCGGACCGTCGCCGGCGGCCGAACCGTCCGACCCCCCGGGCATCAGCATGTACACGGCCGTCGCCACCACGGGCACGGCTGCGATCAGCAGCGCTGGACGCCTCACTGGAAAACACCTCCACCGGTCAGATCCGCCACCTTGACCCCCGCCAGGACGACGAGCAGCGCGAACAGCGCCAGACACGCCCCCGCCTGCAACAACGCACGGTGCCTGCCCCTGGGCACGTACGCGAAGGCCACCGCCACCGCACCGCCCGCCAACAACCCGCCCAGGTGCCCCTCCCACGACGTGAACACCGCGGAGACCACCAGCCACAGCAGCAGCCCCGCCATGAACCGGTTGACCCCGCTCATGTCGGCACCGATCCGACGCGCCATGACGTAGTACGCGGCCCCCAGCCCGAAGATCGCACCGGACGCCCCGACCACGACGTCCTGCGGCGCGAGCAGCAGCACCAGCACCGAACCACCCAGCGCCGACAGCAGATACAGGGCGAGATGGTGGACGCGCCCCAGCATCGGCTCGACGGCCCGGCCCAGATTCCACAGCACCACCATGTTCATCACGATGTGCAGGACGCCGAACGTCCCCCCGGTGGGCGGCAGATGCAGGAACGCACCGGTCAGCAGCCGGTACCACTCCCCGCCCGCCACACCCTCCGGACGGAAGTCCCCGAAGTACCCGCCCTCGACCCACACGTAGTGCCCGCCGTCCGGCCCGACCAGCCCCGCACCCAGCATCGCGAACCGGTCCACGACCTCCGGCAGCGCCACCTCCGCCAGATAGGCCAGCACATTGACGACGATCAGTGCGTACGTCACCACCGGCACCGCCGAGACCCGGCCACCCACCACGGTGCGGGCCTGCCGCATCGACCGCACGCCCTCCTTCACGCACTCGGGACACTGGTGGCCCACGGCCGCCTCCCGCATGCAATCCGGACAGATGTACCGCTCGCAGCGCACACAGCTGACGTGACACTCCACCTTGGGATGGCGGTAACAGGTGGTGACGGTGGACTCGGAATCCACGAGCCGGCTCCTTGTGAGGGACGGGACGGACGAGCCGGCGGGGACGACGGCGAACAAAAGTATCGAACACCGGTGCAGTCACGGGGAAGCGGGGTCGAAGTGCCCGCACCACGCGCCACGGCCCGCACCCCGGAGAGCCGCAGACACCCCCCGGACCCGCCCCGGACACCCACCCCTACGTGTCGCACTCCAGCACCGCCCGGCACAACCCGCACCGCACCCGCACCCGCCCCCGCACCGCGACCCTGATCCGCTGATGACAGGTCGGACACGGGAACGACACCCGCAACGCCCCCTCACCATCCCCGCCGGACGTGAAGCTGTACGGCACACCCCCCGACGCCGACGGAACCGCCACAAGACCCTGCCGCCGCTCCCGAGCCTGCCGACGGTCCCGCGCGTACCGCCGACGCCCCACCCAGCCGGCCGCCGCCAACGGCGGCTGCTGCCCGTCCCGCCGCGCCAACTCCATCCCCTTCACATACGCCGCATAAGCCTGCGCACTGGTGAACCACACCGACGGATCCTCACCGAACACCAGCGACCGCTTCGCCAGCACATACCCGAACTCCTCCGGCGTGAGATACCCCAGCTTCTGCGACGACACCCCGTCCTCCCGGAACGCGTCCAGCAGCAGCCACCCCGCCCCCAGATACGTCGCCGCCGTGTCCGTCAGGATCTCGTTGTCCCGCGTACCGGGAAACGACAACCCCAGACGATGCAGATACACATGCATCACCTCGTGCGCCAGCGCCGCCCCGATATCCCGCCGATGCGTCCGGAACCGATCATTCAGCTCCACGAAGTACTCCGGACCGGCCGCGAGCTCGACATTCGCCGCATGCCGCATCTCACGAAAACCGATGATCAACCGCGCATCCGGCAACCGGTAATGCCGCACCAACTCCCGCGCCACCCGCTGCGCCCCCAGATGAAGATCATCCATATCACCGAACGCCACATCCACCGGAGCCACACTGGTCGAGAACGACCGCACCGTGTCGCACGACAAACGCCGGTACACCGCCGTGAGAGCCGACCGCACCGTCTCCAGATGCGGAAAGCCGTGCTCCACCGGCCCGCCGTTCGCCACGCCTCACCCCCAGGACGCCCAGAAACCGATTCCACCCTACGGCCCCGCCCCGACAACCGCCCCCGGCCGTCCACACCCCGAACACCCCACCCCCCACCCGCCACCGCCCCGTAGGCTGCCACCCCATGACCACCAGCAACACCGGCACCGGAGACATCGACCCCGCAGTCCGCGAAGAACTCGCCCGGCTGCGCGACAGCATCGACAACATCGACGCCGCCGTCGTCCACATGCTCGCCGAACGCTTCAAATGCACCCAGCAGGTCGGCCGCCTCAAAGCCCGCCACCACCTGCCACCCGCCGACCCCGCCCGCGAAAGCCGACAGATCACCCGACTGCGCACCCTCGCCGAGAACGCCAAACTCGACCCGGCCTTCGCCGAGAAATTCCTCAACTTCATCATCGCCGAAGTCATCCGCCACCACGAACACATCGCCGACACCACCACCAGGAACACCACCGGCAACTCCACACCCACCACCGACTGACACCCCCGAAAACCCGCAGAGGCGCGCACCGGAGAGCCCCGACAACACCGGACATGGACCACGTACCGATCCGCCTCTGTGCCACACCGGCGGCATCGGGCAGCATGGCCTGCATGTCCGTACTGACGCGCGACGAAGCGCACAACCGAGCACAGCTCCTCGACGTCCACCGCTACACGATCGAACTCGATCTCACCACCGGTGACGACACCTTCGACTCCCACACCCTGATCCGCTTCACCGTCCTCACCGACCAGGACGACACGGACACCTTCGTCGAAGTCAAGCCCGCCGAGCTGCGCTCCGTCACCCTCGACGGACACCCCCTCGACCCCGGCACCCTCCACGGCAACCGACTGCCGCTCAAGGGCCTCACCCCCGGCGAACACGAACTACGCGTCGACGCCACCATGCACTACTCCCGCACCGGCGAAGGCATGCACCGCTTCACCGACCCCGCCGACGGCGAGACCTACGCCTACACCCAGCTCTTCATGGACGACGTCCAACGCGTCTTCGCCGCCTTCGACCAGCCCGACCTCAAAGCCGTCTTCGAGATGACCGTCACCGCCCCCCACAACTGGACGGTCCTCGCCAACGGCATCACCGAACACCTCGGCCAAGGCCGCTGGAAAGCAGCCCCCACCCCCCTCATCTCCACCTACCTCGTCGCCGTCGCCGCAGGCCCCTGGCACACCGTACGCACCGAACACCGCGGCCTGCCCTTCGCCCTCCACTGCCGCCGCTCCCTCGCACCCCACCTTGACACCGACGCCGACGAACTCCTCGACATCACCCGCTCCTGCTTCGACCGCTACCACGAAAAATTCCAGGAACCCTACCCCTTCGACTCCTACGACCAGGCATTCGTCCCCGAATTCAACGCCGGCGCCATGGAGAACCCCGGACTCGTCACCTTCCGCGACGAATTCGTCTTCCGCTCCGCCGTCACCGACACCCAACGCCAGACCCGCGCCATGGTCATCGCCCACGAAATGGCCCACATGTGGTTCGGCGACCTCGTCACCCTCACCTGGTGGGACGACATCTGGCTCAACGAGTCCTTCGCCGAATACATGGGCTACCAGACCACCGCCGAAGCCACCCGCTTCACCGACACCTGGACCGACTTCGGCATCACCCGCAAACCCTGGGGCTACGACGCCGACCAACGCCCCTCCACCCACCCCGTCGCCCCCGAGAACGTCCAGGACACCGCCTCCGCCCTCCTCAACTTCGACGGCATCTCCTACGCCAAGGGCGCCTCCGCACTACGCCAACTCGTCGCCTGGCTCGGCGAAAAGGACTTCCTCGCCGGCATCAACACCCACATCGACCGGCACAAATTCGCCAACGCCACCCTCGCCGACTTCATCGACTCCCTCGCCTCCGCCACCGACCGCGACGTCCACGCCTGGGCCGACGCCTGGCTCCGCACCACCGGCGTCGACACCCTCACCCCCCAACTCCACACCGACAACGGACACTGGCACCTCACCATCCGCCACGCGGACGGCGACAACCGTCCCCACCGCATCACCCTCGGCCTCTACGACCACGACCTCGACGACACCCGCGGCCTCACCCTCCGCACCCGCCTCGAAGCCGACCTCCCCACCCACGGCGACACCACCATCAGCACCCCGGGCCCACGCCCCGCCCTCCTCGTCCTCAACGACGCCGACCTCACCTACGCCAAGATCCGCTTCGACGACGAGTCCTTCCGGACCATCCAGACCCGCCTGTCCGGACTGCCCGACCCCCTCACCCGCGCCGTCACCTGGAACGCCCTGCGCGACGCCGTCCGCGACGGCGACCTCCCCGCCACCACCTACCTGGACATCGCCCGCACCCACCTCCCGCACGAAACCGACCTCGCCCTCGTCCAAGGCGCCCTCGCCTTCGCCACCACCCACATCGCCGACCGCTACGTCACCCCCGAACAACGGCCCGCCGCCCTCACCACCCTCACCGACCTGTGCCGCGACCTCATCCGCCGCACCGAGGACGGCGACCACCCCGACCTGCGCCTCATCGCCGTACGCCACCGCATCGACACCGCCGCCCACCCCCACACCATCGCCGCCTGGCTCGCCGACGGCACCGTCCCCGGCGGCCCCGAACTCGACCCCGAACTCCGCTGGCGCATCCTCACCCGCCTCGCCGTCCTCGACGCCACCGACGAAACCGCCATCGCCGCCGAACTCGCCCACGACCCCAGCGCCACCGGCCAGGAAGGCGCCGCCCGCTGCCGCGCCGCCCTGCCCCACGAAGACGCCAAGGCCCGCGCCTGGGACGCCATGTTCCACACCGACGACCTGTCCAACTACCTGTTCACCGCCACCGCCCAGGGCTTCTGGCAACCCGAACAAGCCGACCTCGTACGCCCCTACGTCGCCCGCTACTACAAGGACGCCGTCGCCCTCGCCGCCCGCCGCGGCCCCGCCCTCGCCGAAGCCGCCGGCCGCTGGGCCTTCCCCGCCCACGCCGTCGACCCCGAGAACCGCCGCCTCGGCGAGAAATGCCTCCGCAAGGCGGACCCGACCCCCGCCCTCCGCCGCAAACTCGTCGACCAGCTCGACGACCTGGCCCGGGCACTGCGCGTACGCCAGGCATGAATTGCGGACGCTTCGCTGTCGGGGGCGCCGCACCTCACGGTACCCCCCGACAATGCGAACTCATGACCGACATATGAACGGCAATCATGAATGCTCATACGAGCAACCGGTCGCACAATTCAACTCTTGTCCATAACCATTCATGCGCAGTCCGCCGAACGGTCACATACGACCTCATCACTACCCATCGGTAAGCCCTAGGCTCAACACCATGCGCCGAGCAAAGATCGTCTGCACGCTGGGGCCCGCCACCGACACATACGACCAGATCAAAGACCTGGTCGACGCCGGAATGGACGTCGCCCGATTCAACCTCAGCCACGGCACCCACGCCGAGCACGAGGAGCGCTACCACCGCGTACGAAAAGCCGCCGACGAAACCGGCCGCAGCGTCGGCCTCCTCGCCGACCTCCAAGGCCCGAAAATCAGACTCGGCCACTTCACCGAAGGCCCCGTACTCCTCGAACACGGCGACACCTTCACCATCACCGTCGAAGACGGCGCCCAAGGCGACCGCCACACCAGCGGCACTACCCACGCCGGCCTCGCAGACGACGTCACCCCCGGCGAACGCATCCTCATCGACGACGGCAAAGTCACCCTCGAAGTCACCGCCATCGACGGCCCCCGCGTCCACACCACCGTCATCGAAGGCGGCATGGTCTCCGACCACAAAGGCCTCAACCTCCCCGGAGTCGCCGTCTCCGTCCCCGCCCTCTCCAAAAAGGACGAGGACGACCTCCGCTGGGCCCTGCGCACCGGCTTCGACATCATCGCCCTCTCCTTCGTACGCAGCGGACGCGACATCAAGGACGTCCACCGCATCATGGAAGAAGAAGGCCGCCACCTCCCCGTCATCGCCAAAATCGAAAAACCCCAAGCCGTCGAGAACATCGACGACATCGTCGCCGCATTCGACGCCGTCATGATCGCCCGCGGAGACCTCGGCGTCGAAATGCCACTCGAACAAGTCCCCATCGTTCAAAAACGCGCCATCAAACTCGCCAAACGCAATGCCAAACCGGTCATCGTCGCCACCCAAATGCTCGACTCGATGATCGACAACGCCCGCCCCACCCGCGCCGAAGCCTCCGACGTCGCCAACGCCGTCATCGACGGCACCGACGCCGTCATGCTCTCCGGCGAAACCAGCGTCGGCAAACACGCCATCCACACCGTCCGCACCATGGCCCGCATCATCGAAGCAGCCGAAGAAGACCTCCTCGCCAAAGGCCTCCCACCCCTCACCGAACGCAACAAACCCCGCACCCAAGGCGGCGCCGTGGCCCGCGCGGCAGCGGAAATCGGCGACTTCCTCGGCGCCGAGTTCCTCGTCGCCTTCACCCGCTCCGGCGACACCGCCCGCCGCCTCTCCCGCTACCGCTCACCCATCCCCCTCCTCGCCTTCACCACCGACCCCGCCACCCGCTCCCAACTCAGCCTCACCTGGGGCGTCGAAACCTTCCTCGGCCCCCACGTCGGCACCACCGACGCCATGGTCGACCAGGTCGACGAACTCCTGCTGCGGTACGCCCGCTGCGAGAAGGGCGACACGGTCGTCATCACGGCCGGCTCCCCACCCGGCGTCCCCGGCTCGACCAACCTCGTCCGAGTCCACCACGTCGGCGAGGACGACACCCCCAAGTAGCCTTCACAGGGTCCCGGTTCAGTACTTGGGGCCCACGTGGCGGTCCATCAGGGCCACGGACGCCTTCTTGGCGACGGAGACGTTGAAGGGGGCGCCGCCCCGGGTGCAGTGCGTCCACTCGACACCGAGCCGGTCCAGGGTGTCGGTGTACAGCCTCCGGATGTCGTCCGACTTGTTGGTGAAGAAGTACCGGGGGTACTCGTAGCGCTTCCGCTCACCGCCGACCACGCGGGTGGTCCAGTTGGTGATCCGGCACCCGTCGGAGTGAACGAGACCGCGGACGAACTCCCACGGGTGAGCGTCGACGATGGCCTGCTGCCAGGGCTCGAGGACGATCGGCCGCTCGTGCTTCTTGCCGGGGCCGTGCTGGGGGAAGAGCCGTGGCCAGTAGGGGGAGTAGCTGGTGACCGCCACGCATCCCTGCTTCGGCTGGACGTAGACGCCGATGCCGGGGCGGACTCGAAGAATGGCTTCACGGCACCGCTCGATCAACCCTGGCCACACGTCCGCGCAGGTGATCCGCAGGTAGTAGCCGGAACGCGGGTGCGCGCTGATGCAGCCATCGCCGAGGTAGAGGCCGAGGAGATAGGCGTACGCAGGCGCATCAGCAGGGGGCCCCGGATCTGGGGCCGCCATGCGTGGGGAGGGCTCCAGGTGCCGCTGCCAGGATCGGAGCGCGGCGCGCGAGATGCCCGTCTCACGGCTCACCGAATTGAGGCTGCGGCCCTGAGCCACCAATGCGAGTGCTTGCTTGCGGGTGCTGATGCCGTACATGTGCACACCGTGTGCCAGCGATCACAGTGACACGCAGCAAAAGGCGGATGTTCACGAGAACGTGGACATCCACGTGGGGCGGAAATCTTGGAATCGAAGGAAAAGTGCCCCGGGTGGGATTCGAACCCACACTGTCGGTGGTTTGAGCACCGCTTCTCTAACCAGTTGGAATACCGGGGCCTGCGAAACGAAGGCTGGCAGTCACCCGCCGTGCCCCCACCCTACCGCAGCTGGGTACGCTCTTGTCAGCAGTACCGGTCTGCCCCGCACCAAGGAGCCCCCACGTGAGCGTCCCCGAGTCGCCCCAGCCAGTAGACGCGTCCGACGACGACAAGTCGCACGTGCCTCCGATGACGACCCGTGTCGTGATCGCCGAGGACGAGGCGCTGATCCGGCTCGATCTCAAGGAGATGCTGGAGGAGGAGGGGTACACCGTCGTCGGTGAGGCCGGTGACGGTGAGCGGGCGGTGGAGCTGGCGCGGGAGCACCGGCCGGATCTGGTGATCCTCGATGTGAAGATGCCGAAGCTGGACGGTATCTCGGCGGCGGAGAAGATCGCCGAGGAGAGTATCGCGCCGGTGTTGATGCTGACGGCGTTCTCGCAGCGTGATCTGGTGGAGCGGGCGCGGGACGCGGGGGCGATGGCGTATCTGGTGAAGCCGTTCTCGAAGAGTGATGTGGTGCCGGCGATCGAGATGGCGGTGTCGCGGTTCACGGAGTTGCGGGAGCTGGAGCGTGAGGTCGCGGATCTGAGTCTGCGGTTGGAGACGCGGAAGCTGGTGGACCGGGCGAAGTCGGTGTTGCAGACGATGTACGGGTTGTCGGAGCCGGCGGCGTTCCGGTGGATCCAGAAGACGTCGATGGATCGTCGGATGTCGATGCAGCAGGTGGCGCAGGCGGTCATCGATGACGCGGCGGAGAAGAAGGCGTCGAAGGGTCAGTGAGGGGTTGTGCGCTTGAGGCCCGGTTCCCGAGGGGGAGCCGGGCCTCAGTGCTGTGCTGTGGTGCGTTGTGGGCGGGTCAGTCGACGCCGAGGTAGGCCTTGCGGACGGATTCGTCGTGGAGGAGTTTCTGTCCGGTTCCGGAGAGGACGATGTTGCCGACTTCCATGACGTGGCCGTGGTCGGCGAGGGAGAGGGCGGCCTGGGCGTTCTGTTCGACGAGCAGGATGGTGGTGCCCTGGGATTTCAGCTCGGCGATGGTGGCCATGATTTTCTGCATCATGATCGGTGAGAGGCCCATGGAGGGTTCGTCGAGCATGAGGAGTTTGGGCTGGGACATGAGTGCTCTGCCCATGGCGAGCATTTGCTGTTCTCCGCCGGAGAGGGTCCCTGCGGCTTGTTTGCGGCGTTCTCCGAGGATGGGGAAGAGGTCGTAGGCGCGTTGGATGTCTTTCTCGATGCCTGCTTTGTCGTTGCGGAGGAAGGCGCCGAGGCGGAGGTTGTCCTCGATGGTCATGCGGGGGAAGATGTGGCGGCCTTCGGGGGAGTGGGCGAGGCCGTGGGCGACGATGTCGTGTGCCGGGATCTTCTTGAGGGATTTTCCGTTGAATTTGATCTGGCCGCCGATGGGTTTGAGGAGGCCGGAGAGGGTGCGCAGGGTGGTGGTTTTGCCGGCGCCGTTGGTGCCGATGAGGGTGACGACTTCGCCGGCTTCGACCTTGAAGGAGATTCCCTTGACGGCTTGGATCTTGCCGTAGGCGACTTTGAGGTCTTCGACTTCGAGGAGTGCGGTCATCGGTCGTTCTCCTTGCCGGGCGCGGCGTCCGTGGTGGCCTCGGCGGCATCGGCGTCTGTCGTGGTTTCGACCTCTGCCTCGGCCTGCGTCTCGGCCTGTGCTTCGGCCCTCTCGACCTCGGCGATCTCCTCCTCGCCGGGTGCTCCCTCGAAGGGCTCGCCGAGGTAGGCGGCGATGACGCGTTCGTCTTGCTGGACGGTGGCGCTGTCGCCTTCGATGAGTTTTTCGCCCTGGACGAGTACGGCGACGCGGTCGCAGAGGTTCATGATGAACCGCATGTCGTGCTCGATGACGAGGATGGCGATGCCCATGTCCCGGATGGCGAAGATCAGTTCTTCGGTGGCGCGGGTTTCCTGCGGGTTCATGCCGGCGGTGGGCTCGTCGAGGAGCAGCAGGCCGGGTTCGCTGGCCAGGGCGCGGGCGATCTCGAGTTTGCGCTGTTCGCCGTAGGGCAGATTGCGGGAGAGGTGGTCGGCCTTGTGGGCGAGGCCGACGAACTCGAGGAGTTCCATGGCGCGTTCGCGGGAGGCGGCTTCGGCCTTGTGGAAGCGGGGGCCGCGCAGCAGGGCGGACCAGAGTCCTTCCTTGGTGCGGGTGTGCCGGCCGACGAGCACGTTTTCCAGGACCGTCATGTTGGCGAACAGGCGGATGTTCTGGAAGGTGCGGGCGATGCCGGCCGCGGTGACCTTGAAGGACTTGGGCGGCAGGATCTTGTCCTTGTAGCGGACTTCGCCCTCGGTGGGGATGTAGAGGCCGGTCAGGCAGTTGAAGAAGGTGGTTTTGCCGGCGCCGTTGGGGCCGATGAGTCCGACGATCTCGCCGCTGTTGACGGTGAGGTCGACTCCGCGTACGGCGGTGAGGCCGCCGAAGCGCATGGTGACGCCCCGTGCGTCGAGGACGGTCTTGCGGGGGGCGGTCGCGTCGGGTGTGGTGCCCTTGGTGGTGGTGTCGGTTGTCATGGGTCAGACCCCTGCCTTGCTGAGGGCTGCGGGCGCTTCCGTGTTCTCGTGGAACTCGAGCTGGCGGCGCCGGTTGGGGATGAGGCCCTCCGGGCGGAAGCGCATGAGCAGGACGAGTGCGAGACCGAAGGCCAGGAGTTGGTAGTCGCCGAGGAACTGGAGCTTGGCCGGGATGAGGTAGAGCAGGGCTGCGCCGACGAGGGGGCCGCTGATGGTGCCCATGCCGCCGAGGACGACCGCGGCGAGCAGGAAGGCGGAGTTGGGCGGGACGACGTGGGCGAACATGTACTGCTCGGGGGTCACGGTGTAGGTGACGTGGGCCTGGACGGCGCCGGCGAGGCCGGCCAGGGTGGCGCCGAGGGCGAAGGCGACGAGCTTGACGCGGAAGCCGTTGATGCCCATGGCGCGTGCGGCGGTCTCGTCCTCGCGGACGGCGATCCAGGCGCGGCCGATGCGGGAGTCGCTGCTGCGCCGGAAGACCACCACGACGACCAGTGTGATGAGCAGCATCAGCAGGAAGTAGTTGGCGAAGCGGCCGATGGTGAATCCGAGGAGGGTGTGTTCCTGGCCGAAGTCGAAGCCGAGGATGTTCAGGTTCGGGATGGAGGAGATGCCGGCGGAGCCGTTGGTGACGTCGGGTCCGGAGGTGCCGTCGGTGTTGAGGACGACGATACGGAAGATCTCACCGAAGCCGAGGGTGACGATGGCGAGGTAGTCGCCGCGCAGCCGCAGGGTGGGGGCGCCGATGAGGACGCCGAAGATCATGGAGACCAGGGCGCCGAGCAGTGCCGAGGCCCAGAACGGCATCTGAATGTGCAGGGGTGAGGACGGTGAGCCGGAGACCAGGGCGGCGGTGTAGGCGCCGACGCCGAGGAAGGCGACGTAGCCGAGGTCGAGAAGACCGGCGAGGCCGACGACGATGTTCAGGCCGAGTGCGACGGTGGCGAAGATGAGGATGTAGACGCCGATGGTCGCGTACTGGTCGTCGGACTGGGTGAAGGGGAAGGCGGCGGCCGCGACGAAGGCGCCGATCATGGTGATGTTGCGGTGCTTGGAGGTGATCGCCGAGACGCGGGCCACCAGTCCGGCCTTGAGGAGCGCGGTGAAGCAGAAGCCGACGGTGATGAGGAAGCCGATGAAGAGTTCGTCGTACGCGGTGCCGATGCCGTAGGTGAAGACGGTGAGGCCGATGGCCATGGCCGCGATGATGATGAGGATCTCGGCGTAGGAGGGGAGTTTGCCGAGGGGGCGGGTGGTGCCGGTGGCGAAGGCTGCTTGGAGCTGCTTCTTGCGGTGGGCTGTCTTGTGCTTGAACTGGTTCCAGCCGCTGTCGTCGGGGTCGATGGGGTCGGGGTCGGGGTGCTCGAAGGGGAGGGCCAGGGCGCCGAGGAGGGCGGTGAGGCTGGTGGTGGCGGCGAGGTAGCCGCCGGGTTCCAGGTTGACGACGCCGCCGAGTTTCACGCTGATGGCGAGCACCGTGTACCAGGTGGTGCCGAAGGTGGCGAGGGCCGCGAGTTTGACGGCCGCGTCGGCGCCGGCGGGGGTGGCCCAGCCGAGGCCCTTGATGTTGTAGGAGGAGAGAGCGAAGAGGGCGGTCAGGGCTCCGCTGATGAGGACGAGTACCTGGAGGCCGCCGGGGTAGCCGTAGACGGTGAGGTCGCCGGGGAAGGCGGAGGTCCAGGTCCAGGCGAGGAAGGCGGAGACGACGGTCAGGAGGGCGCCGCCGGTGGCCAGGGCGCGGCCGATGTGTTCCGGAAGGGGGATGAGTCCGGTGGGTTTGCCACCGGTGGTGGGGGCGCTGGGAGTTTCGGGTGCGGTGGTCTGTGTGGTCATCGGTGTCACGCCCTGTCCGCGACGCGCTCGCCGAGCAGGCCCTGGGGCCGGAACAGCAGCACGAGGATGAGGAGTACGAACGCCCAGACATCGGCCCAGGACTGGCTGCCGAACTGGTGCATGCCGGGGATGTCGGAGATGTAGGCGGTGGCGAGGGTTTCGGCGACGCCGAGGACGAGGCCGCCGATCATGGCTCCGTAGATGTTGCCGATGCCGCCGAGGACTGCCGCGGTGAAGGCCTTGAGGCCGAGGATGAAGCCCATGCGGAATTCGATCTGGCCGTACTTGAGGCCGTAGGCGACACCGCCGACGGCGGCGAAGGTGGCGCCGAGGGCGAAGGCGACCACGATGATGCGGTCGGTGTTGACGCCCATGAGCTTGGCGGTGTCGGGGTCCTGGGCGGTGGCCTGCATGCCGCGTCCCGTACGGGTCTTCATGACGAAGTAGCCGAGGATGGCCATGCTGATCGGGGCGGCGCAGAAGACGAAGATGTCACCGGTCTGGATGGTGACGCTGCCGATCTCGAAGGGGCCTCCGTCGATCTGCGGGAAGGTGCGGGCGGACTTGGCTTCCGGGTACCAGGCCCATACCGCCTGCTGCAGGGCGAGGGAGAGACCGATGGCGGTGATCAGGGGCGCCAGGCGTGGGCCGCCGCGCAGGGGGCGGTAGGCGAACCGTTCCGCCCCCATGGCGACGAGGACGGCGACGATGATGGCGCCGAGGAGCATGAGCGGCAGCGCGATCCACATGGACGTGCCGTTCGGAAGTACCCACAGGTAGACCGAGAGTGCGCCGAAGGCGCCGGTCATGAAGATCTCGCCGTGGGCGAAGTTGATGAGCTGGACGATGCCGTAGACCATTGTGTAGCCGATGGCGACCAGCCCGTACATGGATCCCAGTAGCAGGCCGTTGACCAGCTGCTGCGGCAGTTCGTTCACCGCATGTCCTCCGAGACGTTCGGATGTTCGACGGATTGTGGCCGGATGCGGGCACGCGCGGGGCGCCAGTGGAACAGCGCCCCGCGCGGCTGGTGAGCGGTAGGGCTTGGTCAGCCCGTGAAGGTACCGGACTTGACGGGCACGAAGGCGCCGTCCTCGACCTTGTAGACGGTGAGCTGCTTGTTGGTGGCGTCACCGAACTCGTCGAAGGAGACCTTGCCGGTCACTCCGTCGAAGGAGACGTTCTGCATGGCCTCGGTGACCTTGGCGCGGGCGTCGGAGGGCAGCTCGCCGCCGTTGTCCTCGACGACCTTCTTGACGGCCTCGATGATGGCCCAGGCGGAGTCGTAGGAGTAGCCGCCGTAGGCCGAGTACTCGTCCTTGTAGCCGGCGTCCTTGTAGTCGGCCACGAACTGCTTGGCGGAGTCGAGTTCCTCGACCGGGGCGCCGACGGAGGTGGCGAGGTCGCCGGTGCTGTCGGGGCCCGCCAGTTTGACGAAGTCGGCGTCGTTGATGCCGTCGCCGCCGACGAGCGGGATCTTGGCGCCGGCTGCCTTGATCTGCTTGCTGAGCGGGCCGGCCTGCGGGTACTCGCCGCCGTAGTAGACGACGTCCGCGCCGGACTTCTTCACCTTGGTGGCGACCGCGGAGAAGTCCTTGGTGTCGGGGTTGATGTGCTCGGTGCCGACGACCTTGCCGCCGAGCTTCTTGAACTCCTCGGTGAAGGTGCCGGCGAGGCCCGCGCCGTAGGTCTTCTTGTCGTCGATGACGAAGACCTTCTTCTTCTTGGCGTCGTTGTAGACGTACTGCGCGGCGAACGGGCCCTGGACGGCGTCCGTGGTCGAGGTGCGGAAGTAGGCCTTGTACTGGCGTACCTTCTTGGTCTGCCAGTCGGGGCCCTGGCTGAGGGAGGGGCCGGTGTTGGCGGGGGAGACCTGGACCAGCTTCGCGTCGTCGAAGACCTTCTGCATGGACTCGGAGACGGAGGAGTTGAGGGGGCCGACGGCGCCGAGGACGGTCTCGTCGGCGACGAGTTTGACGGCGTTCTGCTGGCCCGAGGAGGGCTGTGCCTGGTCGTCGAGGGCCAGGATCTTGAAGGTGACGCCCTTGACGAAGTTCTGCTTGTTGGCAGTCTTGGCGGCCAGGTCGGCGGAGTTCTTGATGCCGAGACCCAGTGCGGACAGGTCGCCGGTCAGCGGGGCGTCGACGCCGATGGTGACGGTGGTGGTGCCGCCGTTGCCGGAGTCCGATCCCTCGTCTCCGCCTCGTGAGCCGCAGGCGGTGAGGGTGAGTGCTCCCGCCGCCAGTGTGGCGGTGATGGCGATGAGCGAACGTTGACGCACGATCCAGTCCTTTCCCCTGACGGTCGTTTCCCGGTGGAAACGGCCGAGTCGAGCGCTGGGCCGAAGTGACAATCAGGCGGCGCGGTGACTGGCCGTGACTCTAAGCGGGCGTGGGGAATATGGAGGAGGGTCTGGCCAAGGCTGTGACTCTCTTGTTATGACACGACGTATTGCAGAGCGGTACTCGGTGGGGGGAACGGCTGAATTCTCGCCGTTTTGCCCCGTCCGCATCATGAGAAACCGCAGGACCCGGCGGGGGACGTTCAGGTGTATCAGCCGTTTTGGTGATTACTCGAATTCGTTGCTGCAGGCGACCTGTGTGGCCTGGGAGAAGTCCTGCGTGTGGCGTGATCCGGAGGCGAAGCGGAATACCTGTATTGCACACGCAATACGTAGAGTTACGGCCGGAGAGGGGGGCACGACGTTCAGTGAAACGTTTCTTCCCTCCGCGGCGTGCGGGCCTGATAGTGATCTTGCGGAAGAAGGCCGATTCTTTGTCCGGAAAGGGGGTTGCGTGGGGCGGGGATCACGGAAAGGCCGTGTACGGCCGGGATATCACCGTAACGATGGCCGTAGTGCCGGATTCCGCCCGGAGGTCGGTATTGAATATGAGGTTCCGTTTCCCTGTTTCGAGGGGTGTGACCTGCGGTTTCAGCGGGCGGCGGGGAGAGCGGTGAGCGTGGTTCCACGGGGCCGTCCCGCTCATCGCCCGGGCCCGGGCCCGGTGCGCCGGTGCGGTACCGCCGGTGCGGGCCTCGCGTACCTGACGGTCGATCACCGCATGTGCGGCCTGGAGGCCTTGGCGTTTTCTGACGGGGCGTGCGGCGTCCACCGCTGCGCGCAGGATGTCGTACCGGCCGTTGGACAGGCCCGTCGACCGGTGGTCGCCGTGGGCGGTGCCCTCCAGTACCTCGCGGGACCGGTGGGCGACGAGGCGCACGCAGACGTCCTCGGCGGGGGTCGCCGAGGGTGACGGCCGGGGTGTGGGCGGGGCGGGGTGCCGGTGGGGCCGGCTCCGGACGGGCCGCAGCCGGCGGCCGGGACGACCGTCAGGAGCGGTACCGCGGTGGGCAGGGGGTCGAGAGCCCGCCCGGCGGGTCGAAAGGCGCCCTGCCGCTTCGTGTCCGAAGCGGCAGGGCGCCCGCCGCCCGCGGGCAACGGCGGTGCGGGGCCGTGATGACGTGATGACGCCGGTCCCGTGGTCGTGCCGGGAAACGGGTGCGGGGGCGGCCGCACGGCCGCCCCCGCACCCTCACCCACCGGTCAGTTCGTGGCGCCGGCCACCCGCTCCGTGTCGCCCGGGTTGTCGCCCGGGTTCACGTCCCGCAGCAGACAGGTCAGCCGCGCGGTGCACACCCGCTTGTCCGCCTCGTCGCTGATGACGATCTCGTACGTCGCCGTGGACCGCCCCCGGTGCACCGGGGTGGCGACGCCGGTGACCAGGCCGGAGCGGGCGCCCCGGTGGTGGGTGCAGTTGAGGTCGACGCCCACGGCGATCTTGGAGCTGCCGCCGTGCAGCATCGACCCCACCGAGCCCAGGGTCTCGGCCAGTACGGCGGAGGCGCCGCCGTGCAGCAGTCCGTAGGGCTGGGTGTTGCCCTCCACCGGCATCGTCCCGACGACCCGCTCGGCCGAGGCCTCCAGTATCTGCACGCCCATGCGGGTACCGAGATGGCCCGCGGAGAAGAGTGCCTGCAGATCCACGCCGAGCGCGGCGTACTCGTCGATGACCTCTTGCGGGAACTTCACGTGCTGCTGCTCTCCCATGGGGCCCGGCTCCGTTCGTCGTGATCACTACGGCATACGGCACTGCGGCGCCGCCGCGACCGCGGCGGCGGCCACTGAGCAAACGCTCAGTCGGTCGCCGATTGTTCCAGACGGACCACGACGGACTTGCTGGCCGGGGTGTTGCTGGTGTCCGCGGTCGCGTCCAGCGGCACCAGGACGTTGGTCTCCGGGTAGTACGCGGCGGCGCAGCCGCGGGCCGTCGGGTAGTGCACGACGCGGAAACCGGGCGCCCTGCGCTCCACGATGTCCTTGTCGGCGTTGTCGGCGTTGTCCTTGTCGGCCTTCCACTCGCTGACCAGGTCGACGTACGAGCCGTCCGCGAGCCGCAGTTCCCGTGCGTCCTGCGGGTTGACGAGCACCACGCGGCGGCCGTTCTTGATGCCCCGGTAGCGGTCGTCCAGGCCGTAGATCGTGGTGTTGTACTGGTCGTGCGAGCGCAGCGTCTGCAACAGCAGCCTCCCCTCGGGCAGTTCGGGGTACTCCACCGGCGCGGCGGTGAAGTTGGCCTTGCCGGTGGCCGTGGGGAAGCGCCGTTCGTCACGCGGGGCGTGGGGGAGGGCGAACCCTCCGGGGTGCGCCACGCGCGCGTTGAAGTCCTCGAAGCCGGGGATCACGCGCGCGATGCGGTCGCGGATCGTCGCGTAGTCCTTCTCGAACTCCTCCCACGGGACCTTGCTGTCCGCGCCGAGGACCCGGCGGGCCAGCCGGCACACGATGGCCGGTTCGGACAGCAGGTGCCCGCTCGCCGGTTCGAGGCGGCCGCGGGAGGCGTGCACCATGCCCATGGAGTCCTCGACCGTGACGAACTGCTCGCCGCTGTCCTGCAGGTCGCGTTCGGTGCGGCCCAGGGTCGGCAAGATCAGGGCGCGCGCGCCGGTGACGACGTGCGAGCGGTTCAGCTTGGTCGACACGTGCACGGTCAGCCGGGCCCGGCGCATCGCGGCCTCGGTGACCTCCGTGTCGGGGGAGGCGGAGACGAAGTTGCCGCCCATGGCGAAGAACACCTTCGCCCGCCCGTCGCGCAGCGCGCGGATGGCCCGTACGACGTCGTAGCCGTGCTCGCGCGGGGGCGCGAAGCCGAACTCCTTCTCCAGGGCGTCCAGGAACTCCGGTGCGGGTCTCTCGAAGATGCCCATGGTGCGGTCGCCCTGCACGTTGGAGTGGCCGCGCACCGGGCAGACGCCCGCGCCGGGGCGGCCGATGTTGCCGCGCAGCAGCAGGAAGTTGACGATCTCGCGGATCGTGGGCACGGAGTGCTTGTGCTGGGTGAGGCCCATCGCCCAGCACACGATGACGCGCTTCGATTCGAGGACCATGCGCAGGCACTGCTCGATGTCGCCGCGGGTGAGGCCGGTCGCGGCGAGCGTCGCGTCCCAGTCGGCGGCGCGGGCGGCCTCGGCGAACTCCTCGTAGCCGTGCGTGTGTTCGCGGACGAAGTCCTCGTCGACGGCGCCGGGCGTGTCGACGATCAGCTTGTTGAGGATGCGGAAGAGGGCCTGGTCGCCGCCGAGGCGGATCTGCAGGAACAGGTCGGTCAGGGCGGCGCCGGCGGTGAGGCCCTTGGGGGTCTGCGGGTTCTTGAAGCGCTCCAGGCCCGCCTCGGGCAGCGGGTTGACGGTGATGATCCGCGCGCCGTTCGCCTTGGCCTTCTCCAGGGCGGACAGCATGCGGGGGTGGTTGGTGCCGGGGTTCTGTCCGGCGACGATGATCAGGTCGGACTTGTAGAGGTCCTCCAGCAGGACGCTGCCCTTGCCGACGCCGATCGTCTCGGACAGGGCGGAGCCGGAGGACTCGTGGCACAGGTTCGAGCAGTCGGGCAGGTTGTTGGTGCCGAGCTCGCGCGCGAAGAGCTGGTAGAGGAAGGCAGCCTCGTTGCTGGTGCGTCCGGAGGTGTAGAAGAGGGCCTCGTCGGGGGAGCCGAGGGCGGCGATCTCCTCGGCGACGATGTCGAAGGCGCGCTCCCAGGTGACGGGCTCGTAGCGGTCGCCGCCCTCGGGGAGGTACACGGGGTGGGTCAGGCGGCCCTGCTGGCCCAGCCAGTAGCCGCTGCGGCCGGCCAGGTCGGCGACGGGGTGCGCGGCGAAGAACTCGGGGGTGACCCGGCGCAGGGTGGCCTCCTCGGCCACGGCCTTCGCGCCGTTCTCGCAGAACTCCGCGGTGTGCCGGTGCTCGGGCTCCGGCCACGCGCAGCCCGGACAGTCGAAGCCGTCCTTCTGGTTGACGTTGAGCAGGGTCAGCGCCGTCCGTTTCACGCCCATCTGCCGGTGCGCCATACGCAGGCTGTGGCCGATCGCCGTGAGGCCCGCGGCCGCGTGTTTCGGCTCGGTGACCTGCGGCGCGTCCTGGACCGGATCACCCTTGGGCGGCTTGGTGGCCATCGCGCACTCCTCTTCGCGTACACGTGTGACGTGGGCCTCTGATCCTCGCACGCGGCGGTGACCATGAAGAGGGCCGGGCGGAGGCCGGGGGATCCGGGGGCCGGCCGGGGCGGTCCCGGTGCCGCGGGGCGGCCCCGGGTGCGGGGGCGGGGCCGAGTGTCAGTGACGCGTGGCAGGATCGGGGGCGTGGCAGAGACAGCAGCGAAGAAGACCGACCAGACCTCCGGCGAGACCCGTCCGCGACTGATGCTCATGGACGGGCACTCGCTGGCCTACCGCGCGTTCTTCGCGCTGCCCGCGGAGAACTTCACGACCGCGACGGGCCAGCCGACGAACGCGATCTACGGTTTCGCGTCGATGCTGGCGAACACGCTGCGCGACGAGGCGCCCACCCACTTCGCGGTGGCCTTCGACGTCTCCCGCAAGACCTGGCGGTCGGCGGAGTTCCCCGAGTACAAGGCGAACCGCTCCAAGACACCGGACGAGTTCAAGGGACAGGTCGAGCTGATCGGTGAGCTGCTCGACGCGATGCGCGCCCCGCGCTTCGCCGTCGAGGGCTTCGAGGCGGACGACGTCATCGCCACGCTCGCCACCCGCGCCGAGGCCGAGGGCTTCGACGTGCTGATCGTCACCGGCGACCGGGACTCCTTCCAGCTGGTCTCCGACCGCACCACGGTGCTGTACCCGACCAAGGGCGTCTCCGAGCTGACCCGGTTCACCCCGGAGAAGGTGGTCGAGAAGTACGGGCTGACGCCCGCGCAGTACCCGGACTTCGCGGCGCTGCGCGGCGACCCGTCCGACAACCTGCCCGGCATCCCCGGCGTCGGCGAGAAGACGGCCGCGAAGTGGATCAACCAGTTCGGTTCCTTCGCGGACCTCGTCGAGCGCGTCGACGAGGTCAAGGGCAAGGCCGGGCAGAACCTGCGCGACCACCTGGAGTCGGTCAAGCTCAACCGCCGCCTCACCGAGCTGGAGCGGCAGGTCGAGCTGGGCAGGGACGTCGCCGACCTGGAGCGGACCGCCTACGACCGCAAGGCCGTCGCGGTGATCCTGGACACCCTGGAGATCAGGAACCCGTCGCTGCGTGAGCGGCTCTTCGCCGTCGACCCGGGCGCGCAGGAGTCCGAGGCAGCCCCGGTCGTCGCGGACGGGGTGGAGCTGGACGGCACCGTCCTGGGCGCGGGCGAGCTGGCCGGCTGGCTCTCCGAGCACGGCACCGCGCCCCTCGGCGTCGCCACGGTCGACACCTGGGCGCTGGGGACCGGCTCGGTCGCCGAGATCGCCCTGGCCGCGGCCGCGGGGCCGGCCGCCTGGTTCGACCCGGCCGAGCTGGACGAGGGCGACGAGCGGGCGTTCGCCGCGTGGCTCGCCGACGAGGACCGGTCCAAGGTGTTCCACAACGCCAAGGGCGCGATGCGGGTCTTCGCCGAGCACGGCTGGAGCATCCGGGGCGTCTCCATGGACACCGCGCTCGCCGCCTACCTGGTCAAGCCGGGCCGCCGCTCCTTCGACCTGGACGCACTGTCCCTGGAGTACCTGCACCGCGAGCTGGCGCCCGCCGCCACGGCCGACGGCCAGCTGGCCTTCGGCGCGGACGACACCGCCGAGGCCGAGGCGCTGATGGTGCAGGCCCGCGCGGTCCTCGACCTGGGCGAGGCCTTCGAGGGCCGCCTCCAGGACGTGGGCGCCGCGGATCTGCTGCGGGACGTGGAACTGCCGACGTCCGTCCTGCTGGCCCGCATGGAACGGCACGGCATCGCGGCGGACCGGGCCCACCTCGAGGGCATGGAGCAGATGTTCGCGGGCGCCGTGCAGCAGGCCGTGAAGGAGGCGCACGCGGCGGCGGGACACGAGTTCAACCTGGGCTCGCCCAAGCAGCTCCAGGAGGTCCTCTTCGGTGAACTCGGCCTGCCGAAGACGAAGAAGACCAAGACCGGGTACACCACCGACGCCGACGCCCTGGCCTGGCTGGCGGGCCGGACCGACAACGAGCTGCCGGTGATCATGCTCCGGCACCGTGAGCAGGCGAAGCTGCGCGTCACCGTCGAGGGGCTGATCAAGACCATCGCCGCGGACGGCCGCATCCACACCACGTTCAACCAGACGGTCGCCGCCACCGGCCGCCTGTCGTCGACCGACCCGAACCTGCAGAACATCCCGGTCCGTACCGACGAGGGCCGCGCGATCCGTCGCGGGTTCGTCGTCGGGGAAGGCTTCGAGTCGCTGATGACGGCGGACTACAGCCAGATCGAACTGCGGGTGATGGCCCACCTCTCCGAGGACGCCGGCCTCATCGAGGCGTTCACCTCCGGCGAGGACCTGCACACCACCGCCGCCGCGCAGGTGTTCGGGGTCGAGCAGTCCGCGGTCGACGCGGAGATGCGCCGCAAGATCAAGGCGATGTCGTACGGCCTCGCGTACGGATTGTCCGCCTTCGGCCTCTCCCAGCAGCTGAACATCGAGGCGGCCGAGGCCCGCGCCCTGATGGACGCGTACTTCGAGCGGTTCGGCGGGGTACGGGACTATCTGCGCCGCGTGGTCGAGGAGGCTCGGGCGACGGGCTACACGGCGACGCTCTTCGGCCGCCGGCGCTACCTGCCCGACCTCAACAGCGACAACCGCCAACGCCGCGAGGCGGCCGAGCGGATGGCGCTGAACGCACCGATCCAGGGCACGGCGGCGGACATCGTCAAGATCGCCATGCTGAACGTGGACCGAGCGCTGCGCGAGGCGGACCTCACGTCCCGGATGCTCCTGCAGGTCCACGACGAGATCGTCCTGGAGATCGCCCCCGGCGAGCGCCCGGCCGCGGAAGAGCTGATCCGCCGGGAGATGGCCGCAGCGGTCCGGCTCCGCGTCCCCCTGGGCGTCTCGATCGGCGCGGGCCCGGACTGGGAGTCGGCGGCGCACTAGCCCTGCGGGGCGGAGGCGGCGGGCCGCGACGGAGGGCGCTCGACGGGTGCCCCCCGTCACGGCCCCGTCCTCGTCTCCGGTCCCCTGAGGGGTCTCACTCGCGTGGACCTCGCGGGCGGGCCGTGGCGGGGGCCGGGCGCCAGGATGCGGGGCATGGGTATACGCATGCTGCACCGCAGAGCGGGGCCCCCGCCGACCGACGCCGACGGACCCACCCTCGAGGCGTTCTCGCCGGTTCCGGTCTTCGCGGCCACCGCGAGTACCGCCCGTACTCCCGCCCCCCTCACGACCGCGTTGCGCCGTGCCGGCCGACGGTGCACCGGCCGCGGGGCCACCGCCGTACCGCCCGCACCACCGCCCGGCGTCGGCGAGCCGCCCCCGTGGCGGGTGTGGGCCGAGCTGACCCGCGGCTATCTGGCGCTCGCCCTCACCCTGTTGCCCCGCCCCCGCCCCGTCCGTACCGTCACCGTGTTCGTGGCGGCCGGGGAGGCCCTCAGCGCGCGGCCGTACGGCTCGGCCGCCCCGTACCGGCGTCATCAAGGTCCCCGGTGGCCGGGGCCGGACGCAGCGCCCTGACCGCCACGGCGTACAGCGGCAGCGCGACCACGAGCCCGGCGCCCGCCCCGAAGCACACCGTGGGGATCAACTCCCAGGGCTTCGCGGTCGCACCCCAGTAGTCCCACCACCGCGAGGCCCGATGCACGGACCCCACCAGCGCGCAGCCGCCGAGCAGCGCGGCGGCCGCCCACCGGTCGGCCGCGGACAGCGACGGCACCCCCGCCGGCGCGGACCGGGGCGCCGCCCGCTTCAGCGCCCGCGCCAGGAACACGACGATCACCACCGCGGCCACCGCCGAACCGCCGTACTGCAGGTACCAGTACAGCGGTGAGCCCGCGATCTCCCGTCCCAGGATGGGGAAGACCCGCATCCCCCACCGGTCGAGGTGCGTGAACGCGTCCCACACCACATGCGTCAGCGCACCGAGCACGGCCGAGACGTACCAGCGCGCCACCAGGGAAGCCCGCACGCGCGCGGGGGGCGTGCCGCAACGCAGCAGGGCGGCCGTCCGCCCCTGCCGGGGCCGCGGCAGCAGCGCCACGAGCGGTTCGCGGATCAGGAGCCACAGACCCACCAGCGCCCAGGCGATGCACACATCCACGGTGAGGACGCCCGGGAACGAGTGGGTGAAGTCTCCGAACTCCATCGCCCCGGACAGGACGCTGGCCGCGTAGTAGGTCAGGTCAGGGGCGAGACTGCCCGCCACGAGAACGGCCGGCACCAGGGGGCCCCGGCCGGTCCCGTCGGTTCGTACGGCGGGCAGGACCGCCGCCGCATGGCTCAACGTGAAGGGCAACTCGACTCCCCGGAAGGTTCGTTGACCGGGCTGGTCGGTCCCGGCGCTCGGCGGACCCCAGTATGCGCGACACCCCGTCCGTGCTCGTGCGGAGACGACTGTGGCCAACCGGTGAATACCGGGCATGAACGGGTGTGCGGGCAAAGGATGTTGCCGTAGGGTCGCGAGAGTCGCCGTGTCAGGTGCAACCGGCGGGCTGAATCGTCACAACTGGGCGAGTGTGGCAGACGTTGACGG
Source organism: Streptomyces sp. NPDC050388 (assembly GCF_040655635.1). Taxonomy (NCBI): domain Bacteria; kingdom Bacillati; phylum Actinomycetota; class Actinomycetes; order Kitasatosporales; family Streptomycetaceae; genus Streptomyces; species Streptomyces sp. NPDC050388. Next base: position 90,658 of record NZ_JBFAKH010000014.1, on the reverse strand, counting down.
ATGCTCCGGCGTCCGCGGGGAGGGGTTCACTCTATGGCGGCGCATTTCGGCAGGAGGCTGCGCAAGGGGGCGGCAACCACCGCCGTGGCGGCGGCCGCGGTGGCGGCCCTGTCCGCGTCCCAGGCTCCGGGTGCGACGATCGACGACCCGGCGGGCCGGGCCGCCCCGGACGCCGCCTCGGCGCCCGAGGAGAGCGCCGACGGCCCCGGCGCGACCGGCAACTCGCCCTACTACACGGACCTGCCGCCGCTCAACAGCCCCAACCCCTCCCCGTCCGCGGGCACCGACCCGCTCACGCCGGGCGCTTCCGAGGCGGGCATACCCGCGACCGTCCTCGACGCCTACAAGAAGGCCGAGGCGGCGCTGCGCGAGTCCAAGCCCGGCTGCAACCTGCCCTGGCAACTGCTCGCCGCCATCGGCAAGGTGGAGTCCGGCCAGGCCCGCGGCGGGCGCGTCGACGCCGAGGGCACCACCCTCTCCCCGATCATCGGCCCGCAGCTCGACGGCAATGGCTTCGCGCTCATCCGGGACACCGACAACGGCGTGTACGACGGCAACAGCGCCTACGACAACGCCGTCGGCCCCATGCAGTTCATCCCGTCCACCTGGGCGTGGGCGGGCCGCGACGGCAACGGCGACGGCCGCAAGGACCCCAACAACATCTACGACGCCGCCCTGGCCGCCGGCCACTACCTGTGCCGCTTCGGCTGGGACCTGTCCGACCGGGCGGACCTCGAGAAGGCGATCCTCAGCTACAACCAGTCGACGGACTACCTGAACACCGTCCTGTCGTGGCTGGAGTACTACCGCAAGGGCACGCACGAGATCCCGGACGGCACCGGCGCCCTGCCCGGCGACCGCAGCGACGACCACACCACGCGTCCCACCCCGGCGGCGTCGACGCCGCCGTCGCCTTCGGGCACCACCCCCTCGGCACCGGGCACGTCGCCGAAGCCCAGCCCCAGCCCCGACAAGCCGGGTGGCGGCAGCGGCACCGGCTCCGAACCGCCGGCCTCCTCCCCGGGCACGCCGAGCGCACCGCCGAGTACACAGCCCCCGACGACACCACCGTCCAGCAGGCCCCCCACGCCCACCGACACGGTGGACCACCTGGAGAACGCCGGTACGGGCAAGCTCACCGCGATGGCGGGCGACGCGTTCACCGAGAGGATCCGCGCCCGCGCGGAGACGGACGAGGGCAAGGCCGTCGCGAAGGTGCGGATCCGCTTCACCGTCCTCGGCGACACCGACACCACCTTCACCGGCGGCGAGAGCGTGGCCACCGTCGTCACCGACAGCGCCGGTGTCGCCGTGGCGCCCGCGCTCCGGGCGGGCGAGAAGACGGGCGACGTCACCGTCCGCGCCACCGTCGTCGGCCGCGTCGTCCCGGGCCTCGACTACCGGGCCACCGTCACCGAGCGCACCGCCGACACCGTCGTGCGCACCGGGGACGAGGCACTGACCTGCACCCCGGGCGGCGAGTTCGCCCACCGGGTCGAGGTACGGGCCACCCGCGGCGGCGCCCCGGCCGGCAAGGTCGCGGCCACCGCCATGCTGATCACGTCGGCCGACGACCCGGCCGTCAACGACGAGGGCCCCTACTTCGAGGACGGCGACGGCAAGGCCGTCCGCACCCTGAGCGGCCTGGAGACGGACGCGGACGGTCTCCTGACGCTGCCGCAGCTCTACGCGGACGACACCACCGGCACCTTCCTGCTCCGCGTCACCACCGCGGGCGGCGCGACCCTCACGGTCGAACTGACCGTGGCCGCCGCCGAGACGGAGTCCCCCGGCACGTCGGCATCCCCCGACCCCGCCACCGACTCATAGTCGGGAGCAGGGTCACCGCCTGAGCCGCGCGTTGGTGTGCCGGGTCGGCTCGGCCGCGGCCGGGTCCTCGGGCCACGGGTGCCGGGGGTAACGACCGCGCAGCTCGGCCCGTACGCCTTTGTATCCGTCCTGCCAGAAGGAGGCGAGGTCGGAGGTGACGGCTGCGGGCCGTCCGGCCGGGGAGAGCAGGTGCACCAGCAGGGGCACCCCGGCCACCCGCGGCGACTCCTGGAGCCCGAACATCTCCTGGAGTTTCACCGCGAGCACCGGCTGCCCGGCGTCGGAGTAGTCGATCCGGATCGCGGACCCGCTGGGGACGGTGATCCGCTCGGGGGCCAGCTCGTCCAGCCGGGCGGCCTGCCCGGACGCCCACGGCAGCAGCCGGCCGAGGGCCTGGCCGGCGTCGATCCGCGCCAGGTCGGCCCGGCGCCGGGCGCGGCTCAGCTCGGGCTCCAGCCACTCCTCCGCGCGCGCGTGGAGCGCGTCGTCGGACACATCGGGCCAGGGGTCGCCGAGCCGGCCGTGCAGGAAGGCCAGCCGCTGCCGCAGCACGACCGCTCCCGTCGGCCACCGCAGCAGCCCGAACCCCTCCTGCCGCAGCCCGTCCAGCAGCGCGGCCCGCACCAGGGCGGGCTCCGCGTCGGTGCGGGGCCGTACCGCCAGTTCCACCGCCCCCAGCCGCTCGACCCGGCGGGCGACGACGTCACCGTCGGCCCAGTGCACCTCCTCGCGTGTCTCCAGCAGGGTCCCGGCCGCCCACCGCGCGGTCCGCTCGTCGACGGCCGCGGCGAGCCGCACGCGCGCGTGCCCCTGCCCCACCGGCCGGTCGGCGGCGGCGACCGCGATCCAGGGAGCGCCCCGCAGCCCGGTGTCCTCGCCGGCCTCGGCGCGCGTCCCGGACACCATCAGATACGAACCGCCCTCCGCGCGGGCGATCCGCTCGGGAAACGCGAGCGCGGCCACCAGCCCGACACGGGCGCCCTCCCCGCCCGTCAGCACGGGCGGCGCGGCGTGGACGGCTTCCGGGGAGACCTCCGAGGCGAGCGACCGCAGCCGACGCGCCTCCGTCCGCCACCGCTGCGCATAGGCGTCGTCCCCGCGCCGCGCGGCGCGCAGCGCCTCCGCGAGGTCGTCCCCGTAGCCGCGCGGCGCCTCCTCGCCGATCAGCGCGACCACGTCGGCGGCGAGCGCCCGGCCCACGGCCGGTGCCGCGTCCAGCAGCGCCCGCCCCAGCCGGGGGTGCAGGCCCAGCCGGGCCAGCCGCGTGCCCCGCTCCGTGGCCCGCCCGTCGGCGCCGACGGCCCCGATCGCCGTCAGGACGGCCCCGGCCGCCGCCATCGCCCCGTGCGGCGGTGGATCGAGCAGCGCGAGCCCGGAGGCGTCCGGATCGCCCCAGCAGGCCGCCTGCAGCGCGAACGCCGTCAGGTCGGCCACCTTGATCTCGGGGGCGGGGAACCGGGGCAGCCGCGCGTCCTCGGCCTCCGCCCAGCACCGGTACACCGCGCCCGGCGCCTCACGTCCGGCCCGCCCCGCCCGCTGCCTGCCCGCCGCCTGCGAGGCCCGTACCGTCGTCAGCGCGCTCAGCCCGCGCGCGTGGTCGACGCGGGGCTCACGCGCGAGTCCCGCGTCCACGACCACCCGGACCCCCGGAACCGTCAGCGACGACTCCGCCACCGAGGTCGCCAGCACCACCCGGCGCCGCTGCCCGGGGGCCAGCACCGCGTCCTGCACCGATGCCGGCGCCCGCCCGTGGACCTGGAGCACCTCGACCGCTCCGAGTTGTCCCAGCTGTGCGGCGACCCGGGCGATCTCGCCCACGCCGGGCAGGAACACCAGGACGTCACCGTCCCGTTCGGCCAGCGCCCGCCGCACCACCGACGCCACATGCGTCAGCAGCGCCGGGTCGACCCGCATGCCGTGCGGCGGGCGTACCGGACGCGCGGGAGGGGCCCACACCACCTCCACCGGATGGGCCGTGCCGTGCGCCTCGACCACGGGCGCGTCGCCCAGCAGCCGCGCCCAGCCCGCCGCGTCGGTCGTCGCCGACGCGGCCACCAGGCGCAGCTCCGGCCGCAGGGTCTCGCGCACGTCCCACAGGAACGCCGCCGCCGTGTCCGCGTCCAGATGCCGCTCGTGGCACTCGTCGAGCACCACCGCGTCCACCCCGGCCAGTTCCTGGTCCCGCTGCAGCCGCTGCAGGAGCACGCCGGTCGTGACGACCTCCACGCGCGTGCGGCGCCCGACCACCCGCTCCCCGCGCACCGTGAAACCCACGGACCCGCCGGCTCTCTCGCCCAGCAGCCAGGCCATCCGCCGGGCCGCCGCCCGCGCCGCGATCCGCCGGGGCTCGGCGACCACCACCCGCCGCGCGGGCCCGCCACCGACCAGCCCGGCCAGCACCAGCGGAACGAGGGTCGTCTTGCCGGTGCCGGGCGGTGCGACGAGAACGGCGGTGCCGTGCGCCTCCAGGGCGTCGGTCAGCGCGGGAAGGGCCTCGCGCACCGGGAGGGCGTCGAGAGCGTCGTGACGGACCACGCACTCAGTCCCGTACGCACACGAAGATCGCCGTGCCCGGGATCAGGTGTCCGCGCAGCGGGGACCAGCCGCCCCACTCGGAGGTGTTCCACTCCGGCCACTCCGGTTCCACCAGGTCCACCAGGCGAAAGCCCGAGGCGGTGATGTCGCGGACGCGGTCGCCCAGCGTCCTGTGGTGCTCGACGTACACCGCGCGGCCCTGCTCGTCCTGCTCGACGTAGGGCGTGCGGTCGAAGTAGGACCCGGAGACGCTCAGTCCCTCCGGGCCGGGCTCGTCCGGGAACGCCCAGCGCACCGGATGCGTGACGGAGAAGACGAGCCGGCCCCCGGGCCGCAGCACCCGGTGCACCTCGCGCAGCACCAGCCGCGGGTCGGCGACGAAGGGCAGCGCCCCGTACGCCGAGCAGGCCAGATCGAAGGAACCGTCCGCGAACGGCAGGGCGCCCGCGTCGGCGCACACCAGCGGGAACGGGCCCCCGATGCGCAGCGCGTGCTGCAACTGCCGGTGCGAGATGTCCAGGGCCACCGGGCGCGCGCCCTGCGCGGCCAGCCAGCGTGAGCACTGGGCCGCGCCGGCGCCGAGCTCCAGGATGTCGCGGTCCTTCAGGTCCTCCGGCGGGCCGAGCAGTTCGGCCTCCACCTCGTCCAGCCCCTCGGGGCACCACACGAAGCGGTCGTCGCCGAGGAACGTGCCGTGCTCGACCTGGTACTCGTCCGCGTTGCGGTCCCACCAGCCCCGGTTGGCGCGGGAGCTCTCGGTGACGCCGGCGTTCCGTCGGGTCGCCTCGGGTTCGGACGCTTCGGGCTCTTGGATGATCGGCTCCATCGTCGTACTCTTCCGTCAAGTTGCCCCGGCTGTCGCCGCGGGGGCGCGCGAGGTCCTGCGTGGCGCGGGTCCCGAGCGGCCTCGAGGCGGCGTCTGACGTGCGGCGCTACCCCCAGAAGGGGGAATTGTGCCGGTTATGCGGCGATCCGCCCCCGGTGGGGGGCTTCGCGCATTGACCCTGCTCGGCTGCCCCCGTATGCTACAAGTTGCGCTGCGAGCCTGCGCACCTCAGACGTAGCAGGCTGCGCTCGCATCTGTTGTATGTCCCCTCGGTTCTCGAGGCGCCACCGGGACACCCGGTGTCTGGAACGGCGCTTCTTTTGCTGTCCGGCTTCTGCAGAGCGAAACGGGCTCCGGCGTAGCAGTACCTACGACTCACTGTCCGTACCGGAGCCCTTTCCCACATGACGAGCAGCACCGAGACCACCGCCACCACCCCGCAGGTTGCGGTCAACGACATCGGTAACGAGGAAGCCTTCCTCGCCGCGATCGACGAGACGATCAAGTACTTCAACGACGGCGACATCGTCGACGGCGTCATCGTGAAGGTCGACCGGGACGAGGTCCTGCTCGACATCGGTTACAAGACCGAAGGTGTCATCCCGAGCCGCGAGCTCTCGATCAAGCACGATGTCGACCCCAACGAGGTCGTCGCCGTCGGTGACGAGATCGAAGCCCTCGTTCTCCAGAAGGAGGACAAGGAAGGCCGCCTGATCCTCTCGAAGAAGCGCGCCCAGTACGAGCGTGCCTGGGGCACCATCGAGAAGATCAAGGAAGAGGACGGCATCGTCACCGGTACCGTCATCGAGGTCGTCAAGGGTGGTCTCATCCTCGACATCGGCCTCCGCGGCTTCCTCCCGGCCTCCCTGGTCGAGATGCGCCGTGTCCGCGACCTCCAGCCCTACGTGGGCAAGGAGCTCGAGGCGAAGATCATCGAGCTGGACAAGAACCGCAACAACGTGGTCCTGTCCCGCCGTGCCTGGCTGGAGCAGACCCAGTCCGAGGTCCGCCAGACGTTCCTCACCACCCTCCAGAAGGGTCAGGTGCGTTCCGGCGTCGTCTCCTCGATCGTCAACTTCGGTGCCTTCGTGGACCTGGGTGGCGTCGACGGCCTGGTGCACGTCTCCGAGCTGTCCTGGAAGCACATCGACCACCCCTCCGAGGTCGTCGAGGTCGGTCAGGAAGTCACCGTCGAGGTGCTCGACGTCGACATGGACCGCGAGCGTGTCTCCCTGTCGCTGAAGGCGACCCAGGAAGACCCGTGGCAGCAGTTCGCCCGCACCCACCAGATCGGCCAGGTCGTGCCCGGCAAGGTCACGAAGCTGGTTCCGTTCGGTGCGTTCGTCCGCGTGGACGAGGGCATCGAGGGTCTGGTCCACATCTCCGAGCTGGCCGAGCGCCACGTGGAGATCCCGGAGCAGGTCGTCCAGGTCAACGACGAGATCTTCGTCAAGGTCATCGACATCGACCTCGAGCGCCGTCGCATCAGCCTCTCGCTGAAGCAGGCCAACGAGACCTTCGGCGCCGACCCGACGGCGGTCGAGTTCGACCCGACCCTGTACGGCATGGCCGCGTCCTACGACGACCAGGGCAACTACATCTACCCCGAGGGCTTCGACCCCGAGACCAACGACTGGCTCGAGGGCTACGAGGCTCAGCGCGAGGCGTGGGAGACCCAGTACGCCGAGGCGCAGTCCCGCTTCGAGCAGCACCAGGCGCAGGTCATCAAGTCCCGCGAGGCGGACGAGAAGGCCGCTGCCGAGGGTGGCGACACCGCGGGTGCGGCTCCGGCCGCGTCCGGTGGCGGCTCGTACTCCTCCGAGGGCGGCGACAACTCCGGCGCCCTGGCCTCGGACGAGGCGCTGGCCGCGCTGCGCGAGAAGCTGGCCGGCGGCCAGAGCTGAAATCCGGCCGCTGAACTCTAGCCGGTGACTGAGGGGCCGCACCTTTCGAGGTGCGGCCCCTCAGTGCTGCGCTTCGGGGGCGGGCGTCGACCGCGGACCGGTGGGGAGTTCGTCGCGCCCGCGCGGCGGAGCCGCATGTCGACACGGCCCCGCGCTCCCCGGGGAGTTGTCCTCACCCGGGAATGCCGGTGCCGCGCGTCACGTTGTCCCCTAGGAACACGAGGAGGAGCGGTCACGGTGCTTGATCCGCAGGGTTTGTACGCATGGGAGCCGAAGGGGCTGGCCGTCGTCGACATGGCGCTCGCCCAGGAATCGGCCGGACTGGTCATGCTCTACCACTTCGACGGGTACATCGACGCGGGCGAGACCGGCGACCAGATCGCCGAACGGCTGCTCGCCTCGCTGCCCCACCAGGTGGTCGCCCGGTTCGACCACGACCGGCTCATCGACTACCGGGCCCGGCGCCCGCTGCTGACCTTCACCCGCGACCGCTGGACCGACTACGAGGTGCCCGCCCTCGAGGTGCGGCTGGTCCAGGACGCCACCGGGGCGCCGTTCCTGCTGCTGGCCGGCCCCGAACCGGACGTCGAGTGGGAGAGGTTCGCCGCCGCGGTGCGGCAGATCGTGGAGCGGCTCGGCGTCCGCCTCTCGGTGAACTTCCACGGCATCCCGATGGGCGTCCCGCACACGCGACCGGTGGGCATCACCCCGCACGGCAACCGCACCGACCTCGTCCCGGGCCACACCGGCCCCTTCGAGGAGGCGCAGGTGCCCGGCAGCGCCGAGGGACTCGTCGAGTACCGGCTCATGCAGGCCGGGCACGACGTGCTGGGCGTCGCCGCGCACGTGCCGCACTACATCGCCCGCTCCGCCTACCCGGACGCGGCACTGACCGCCCTGGAGGCCATCACGGCCGCGACCGGCCTGGTCCTGCCGGGTGTGGCGCACTCCCTGCGCACCGACGCCCACCGCACGCAGACCGAGATCGACCGCCAGGTCCGGGAGGGCGACGACGAGCTCACGGCCCTCATCCAGGGCCTCGAGCACCAGTACGACGCCGCCGCGGGCTCCGAGACCAGGGGCAACATGCTCGCCGAGCCGGTGGAGATCCCGTCGGCGGACGAGATCGGGCTCGAGTTCGAGCGGTTCCTCGCGGAACGCGAAGGCGACAACTGAGACAGGGGCCGCCACCGGCGCCGTCGGTGGCAGGCCCTAAGCTTCGGGCCATGCTGACGGTGGGCCTGACCGGCGGGATCGGAGCCGGCAAGAGCGAGGTGTCGCGGCTGCTCGTCGAGTGCGGGGCCGTACTGATCGACGCGGACCGCATCGCGCGCGAGGTCGTCGCACCGGGGACGCCCGGACTCGCGGCGGTCGTGGAGTCCTTCGGCGAGGACGTACTCGCCGAGGACGGCGGCCTGGACCGGCCGAGACTGGGAGCGATCGTCTTCGCCGACCCGGAGAAGCTCGCCGTCCTCAACTCGATCGTCCACCCCCTGGTGGGCGCCCGCTCCCGTGAGCTGGAGGAAGCCGCCGCCGAGGACGCCGTCGTCGTCCACGACGTACCCCTGCTCACGGAGAACGGCCTCGCTCCCCTCTACGACCTCGTGATCGTGGTCGACGCGAGCGCCGAGACCCAGCTCGACCGCCTCGTGGGCCGCCGCGGCATGAGCGAGCAGGACGCACGCGCGCGGATGGCCGCCCAGGCGACGCGCGAGCAGCGCCGGGAGATCGCGGACGTCGTCATCGACAACGACGTCCCCCTGGAGGAGCTGGCGCGGCGGGTGAAGGACGTATGGGCCGAACTCGTGCGCAGGGAGCGGGCGGCCCGTCGGCCCGCGCAGGAATAGGGGTCCCCGTCCGGGGCGTTGAACCGGTTCGACGAGGGAAGGATGCGGTTGTGCCCGAGCTCAGTGGTTCGACCGGACGTACGCCGGAGACACATGTCATCGACTTCCGTGCCGCCGAGCAACTGCTCGCCTCGCGGGACCCGCGGGGTGCGGTGAAGCTGCTCGACGGGGTCATCGACGCGTACCCGGAGAACACCGCGGCGCGGTTGCTGCGCGCGCGTGCGTTCTTCGCGGCGGCCCAGCTGAGGCCGGCCGAGCTCGAGTTCTCCATCGTCCTGGAGCGCGAGCCGGACAACGCCTTCGCGCACTTCGCGCTCGCCCGTACCTACCAGCGGCAGAGCCGCCCCGAACCGGCCAGGCGCCACTTCCGGCTGGCCGCCGCGCTGGACCCGAACCCGGAGTACCTGAAGGCCGCGAGCTTCGACACCTGAGGGGGCAGCCCGCGCTGCCCCCCGGTCACACGGTCACCACGGGCCCCGGGGCGGTTCGTACGGGGGGACGTCGCGGCCCGGCTGGTAGTGCGGCCCCTGACGGAGGTGCCGGAGGACCACGATCAGATCGGTCGTGACGACCAGCCACAGCACCCCGCACAGGAGCGCCCAGCCCGGATGGCCGGAGAGCGCGAACGCCACCGTCCCGGAGAGCGTCCACACCTCGCCCCAGACACTCAGCCAGAACCGCGCGCGCAGCGCACTGCGTGCGGTCCTCGGCTCACTGCCCGTACGCATCTCGTCACCACCCCTCCCGACTTCACCGTACGCCAGGACGACGAGGAGGGCGTTTTCACTCGATCGAGCGAATCGGGGGAGGAAGGGAACGGGCTTGCGAGTCCGGTCCGTTGGGCGGACATGGAGTCGAAAATGCGTGAAGGACATGAAGAGCGTGAGGGGTACGAGGGGGCGGGCCCCGGAGCGATCACCCCGGACGGCTGCGCGGTGGAGCTGTACTCGCGACTGCCCGTCGGTGACGAGCCGGACATCATCGCCGCCGCCGTTCCGGCGGGCGCGCGCATCCTGGAGCTGGGCAGCGGAGTGGGGCGGATGACCCACGCACTGCTGGCGCGCGGATTCGAGGTCACCGCGGTGGACGAGTCCGCCGAGATGCTGGAGCGCGTCCGCGGAGCCCGGACCATATGCAGCCCCATAGAGAAGCTGCGGCTGGACGAGACGTTCGACGTGGTGCTCCTCGCGTCGTTCCTGGTGCACGCGGGCGACCCGGAGGTGCGGCGGGGACTGCTGCGTACCTGTGCGCGGCATCTGGCGGAGGGAGGGTGCGTACTGATCCAGCGGGAGGGCGAGGACTACCACACGAACGTGCCGCGCGAGCGGGTGGACCCGGCCGGCTTCACCGTGCGGATCGTGTCGGTCGATCCGGTCGGCGACGGGGTCGACTCCGTGTGCGCGGAGTACGTGTTCCCGGACGCGGTATGGACGCAGACGTTCCGGTCGCGGCGGTTGACGAAGGAGCAGTTCGAGGAGGAGCTGGAGGAGGCGGGCCTGGCAGTGGACCGGTACCTGACAAGGGACAGGATCTGGGTGAGAGCGGTGGCGCCGAAGGCGCGGTGACACCGCTCGTCCCGACCGTGGGCCCGCCCCGGACCGGCGCCGTCAGTTCAGGGGCGCGGAGCCGTGCCGCCGGGGGCGCCGGGACCCCCCAGGCCTCGCAGGCGCTCCAGCTCGCGGCGGTCGCGCTTGGTCGGGCGGCCGGCGCCGCGGTCCCGGACACCGGCGGGGGCGACGGCATCGCGGGGCGGGGGCGGCGGGGAGTTGTTGACATAGCACTGGACGGCCACCGGGGCACCCACCCGCTTGCGGATCAGCCGCTTGACGACGACGACCCGCTCCCGGCCCTCGTGCCGCAGCCGCACCTCGTCACCGACGCGCAGGGAGTGCGCGGGCTTCACCCGCTCGCCGTTGACCCGCACATGGCCGCCCCGGCAGGCGGTGGAAGCGAGGGAACGCGTCTTGAGCAGGCGCACGGACCAGATCCAGCTGTCGGTGCGAACGGTCTCGCCGGCCTGCGGTCCGGCAGCCTCGGCAGCGGCCACAGCGGCGGCGGTCTTCGGGTCCTCGGAAGCCATGGTCCCGACCATAGCCGTCCGGGGCGGCCGGGCGGGAAGGGATTTCGCCGGAGCCCGAGATTCCAAAGAAAGTTTTGCAAAAACTCTTTTGGAATGTTGGGGAATCGGCCTACGCTCGCCGCATGGTCAACGACGGGCAGAGGCGAGTACTGGACCCCGAGCGGGACACCGCCGCGCTGAAGGCGCTCACGCACCCGTTGCGGATCCGGCTGCTCGGGCTGCTGCGGCAGGACGGGCCAGCCACCGCCAGCGAACTGGCCGAGCGGACGGGGGAGTCGTCGGCGTCGGCCAGCTACCACCTGAGGGTGCTGGCGAAGTACGAGTTCATCGCCGAGGCCGAACACCGCGACGGACGGGAACGGCGCTGGCGGGCCGTGCACACTCTCACCTCCTGGAGTAACGAGGCGATGGAGTCCTCGGCGGCGGGCCGCGCCTACGTCGGCATGGCGCGGCGGCGGCAGATCGAGCACCTGGAGGTGTCCCTCGTCCGGCACGAGGCCGACCTCGCCGCCGGGCGACTGGGGCAGGAGTGGGTCGAGCCGTCCGGGATCGGCGACCTGATGCCCCGGCTCACCCCCGAGTCGCTCGCCGAACTGTGGGACGTCGTCGACGGCAAGCTGGCCGAACTCACCGCACGTGACGCCGACGACCCCCGCGCCGCACGGGTCGTGCTCGTCACCGCCGGGCTGCCCCTCGCACCCCTTGCCGATGCGCCCGCCGATCCGACTGTCTCAGCGTCCGCCGATGCGCCCGCCGACCCCGAGGGAACGTCGTGAGTGCCGAGTCGCCGGAGATCCGGACGGCCCGGCGCCGCTACGTCACCGTCTGCGCGCTGTTCTGGCTGCCCCCGGGCCTGACGATGGCCCCGCTGGTGCTGCTGTTCACCGAGCGGGGCATGGCCCTCGCCGCGATCGCGGGGTTCTACGCCGCTCACTCCCTCACCGTGGCCGCGTTGGAACTGCCCACCGGGGGACTCTCCGACGTCCTCGGGCGGCGCCCCGTCCTGGCCGTGGCGGGCGGGCTCAACGCGATCGCGCTGCTGATCCATGCCCTCGGCACCACCGTCTGGGCCCTCACCCTCGGCATGGCCCTGATGGGTACCGCCCGCGCACTGGCCAGCGGTCCGGCGGAAGCCTGGTACGTGGACATCGTCCAAGCGTCCGCCGGCCCCGACGCCGACCTGCGCACCGGCCTTGCGCGCGGCAGTTCCGCGACCTCCGCGGCGCTCGCCGCCGGCCTTCTGCTCGGCGGGGCCCTGCCCTGGCTGCTGGGCCGGGGCCTCGACCTCGGCGCACGCCTGGCCGAGGCGACGTCCCGGGCGGTACTGCCCCTGTCCGTCCCCGTACTACTGGGTGCGGCGGTCGAGATCGTCTTCGCCTGCTACGTCCTGACCGCCCTGCGCGAGCCACCCCGGCCGCCAGCCACTGCGCGCTCGGTGCTGCGCGGCGTCCCGGGCGCCGCCCTGGACGGAGTGCGCCTGGGCGGCAGGGATGCCCTGGTCCGCCGGATCCTGCTCAGCGCCGCCGCGGCGGGCAGCGCCCTGGCCGCGATCGAACTGCTCATGCCGGGGCGGGCCGTGACGCTGACCGGCGCCTCCGAGTCCGGAGCCATGCTGTTCGCCGTGCTCGCCTTCGGGGGGTTCGTCTGCGCGGGCGTCGGCAGCCACCTCGCACCCTTCACGGCCCGGGTCACCGGCAGCGGAGCGCGGGCGGTGCTGGCCGGCCTCGGCACGAGTGCGACGGGGCTAGCGCTGCTCGGTGTGACCGCCACCTTCTCCCATCCCCTCGCCACCGGCTTCGTCGTGGTCGGCTTCGGACTGGTCTACCTCGGGTTCGGCGTGGCGGGCCCGAACGAGAACGACCTGCTGCACCAGCGCGTCTCCAGTACCGGCCGGGCCACCGCGCTGTCCGTCCAGTCCCTCGCCCAGCAGTCGGTCGGCGCGCTCACCGGCGTGGCCGTGGGAGCCATGAGCCCCGGGCCGCTGCCCTGGCTGCTGACGGCGGCCATGCTGCTCGCGGGAACTCTCCTGTGGCTGCGCGAGCCCGACCGGCCCGCCGTGAAGACGGCGGCGCGCAGCGTCACCCAGCCGGTGCCGTGAGCCCGCGGGCGGCGGTCCGTCCTACCGTGGAGCCGTGACTCCACCCACCGTTAAAGCGGCGGGCTTCCTGCGTCGGTGGCTATGCCGCCGTGCAGAGGGCCAGCCCGGCCCTGTCGAGTACGTTCGTGGCGCCGACATGGTCCGCGTTCGCGGTGAATCCGCACGCCGTGCACTGGAACAGTGCTTGGGTGACGCGGTTCTCCTTGGCGCAGTGCCCACATTCGGGGCAGGTACGGGAGGTGTTGGTGGGGTCCACGGCGATGACGGTCCGACCGGCGCTTTCAGCCTTGTTGGCGAGGATCGCGAGGAACACCCCCCAACCCGCATCGAGGAACACCCCCCAACCCGCATCAAAGATCGATCGGTTGAGACCCGCCTTCGCGGCCCGCTGGTTCGGGAGGAACACACTGGGCTGTTCGGGGTCGGGCTTGGGTTTGGGGGCCTTGACCGTTCCAGCGGTGTTCAGCCGCTCGTGGACGATGACGTCGTTGCCGTGGATGAGATCGTTTGCGATCTTGTGGGCGTGGTCGAGGCGCTGGCGGCGGATTTTCGCGTGGATCTTCGCCACCTTGCGGGCGGCGGCGCGGTGCTTCTTCGTGCGCTGCTTCGTTCGCTTCGGGAATGTCGCGAGGTGCCGCTGCGCTTGGGCCAGTTCGTCGGCCGCTGCTCCGAGGAAGCGAGGGTTGGGGACGTGTCCGCCGTCGCTGGTGGTGAGGAAGTGTGTGACGCCCATGTCGATCCCGACGACCGCGCCGGTGCTGGGAAGCAGTTCGGCGGGGACGTTGTCGCAGGCGAGTACGGCGTACCAGCGTTTGCCCTCACGTTTGACCGTGACGGTCTTGACCCGACCCTGCACCTCGCGGTGCTGGTGGACACGGATGTGCCCGACGCCTTGGATACGGAGACGGGTCTGCGCGTCCTTCGGCGTCGAGTTCCAGCGGCAGCCGTCGCCGTTCTTCGGGAAGACGGCGGTGTCGAAGTGCCCGCCACCCTTGAAACGCGGGTATCCGGGCGTCCGGCCAGCCTTCACACGACGGAAGAACGCCTGGAAGGCCTTGTCCAGGCGACGCAGGGTGGCCTGCTGGGAGGAAAACGACCAACGCCCCTGACGCTCGGGGTCGAAGGCGCGGATCTCCTTGAGCTGCGCGGACTGCTGCCCGTACCCGATGTCTGTCTTCGACGAGTGCCGGTAGGCGTCCCGCCGTTCCTGGAGCGCGCCGTTGTACAGGGAGCAGTGGTCCCGCAGCATCTCGCCGAGCGCGGCTTCCTGCTTCTTCGTGGGACGCAGGAGGAATTTGTGCGCGCGGATCACGCCTGGCGCCTCCGCTCCAGGCGCAAGGCGTCGGCCAGGAGGACACACGCAGCGGCATTGATCGAGATGCCCGCCCGGTGGGCGTACTCCTCGACCTGCCGCTTCAGCTCCGGGGGGACACGCAGGTTCAGCGACTCCCGGACATCTCCTCTAGCCACAACCAAAATGCTACCACTTCTGACGAAGGATCATGTTAGCGACCCGTCGCCGGGCCACTCCGTGGCCCGGCGAAGGATTCGATTCCCCCACCGGCTACAGCCGGTGGTCCCCTCGAAAGGACACTGATGGACCCCAGCGGCCTGCCCGGCCCACCCGACACCCAAGACCTCCCGGGCCTTCTCGACCTCGACCGGCGCATCGCCGGCTGTCGCTCCTGCCCGCGGCTGGTGGACTGGCGGGAGGAGGTCGCCCGTACCAAGCGCGCCGCGTTCGCCGACTGGACGTACTGGGGCCGGCCGGTGCCGGGATTCGGGCCGCCGGACGCCCGGCTGCTGATCGTCGGGCTGGCGCCCGCCGCGCACGGCGGCAACCGCACCGGCCGGATGTTCACCGGGGACCGCTCCGGCGACGTGCTGTACGAAGCGCTGTACGACGTCGGACTCGCCTCGCAGCCGACCTCCACGCACGCCGGGGACGGCCTGGAACTGTACGGCGTACGCATCACCGCACCCGTGCACTGCGCCCCGCCCGCCAACAAGCCGACCCCCGGGGAGCGGGATGCCTGCAGGCCCTGGCTAGTCCGGGAACTGCGGTTGCTGCGGCCGACGCTGCGGGCCGCGCTCGTCCTCGGTGCCTTCGGCTGGCAGGCCGCGCTGCCCGCGTTCACCGAGGCGGGCTGGACCGTGCCCCGCCCCCGCCCGGCCTTCGCCCACGGCGCCCACGTCCCGCTCCCCGCCCCGGACGGCGACGACCTGCACCTGTACGGCTGCTTCCACGTGAGCCAGCGCAACACCTTCACCGGCAAACTCACCCCCGACATGCTCCGGGAGGTGCTGCACACGGCAGCCGAGGCGGCCGGGCTGCCTCCACGGAAATGAGATGAGCCCGCGCGGCACGCCCCGCTAGGGTGCGGCGATGGGCCTGTATCCGGAGATCGAACCGTACGACCACGGCATGCTCGACGTCGGCGACGGCAACCGCGTGTACTGGGAGACCTGCGGGAACCCGCACGGCAAGCCCGCGCTGGTGCTGCACGGCGGACCGGGAAGCGGCGCGAGCCCCACCCTCCGGCGCTACTTCGACCCGGCCGCGTACCGCATCGTGCTGCTCGACCAGCGCGGCGCCGGACGTTCGACCCCGCACGCCGCCGACCCCGCCACCGACATGGGCGTCAACACGACCGCGCACCTCATGGCCGACCTGGAGCGGCTGCGCACCCACCTGGGGATCGAGCGGTGGCTGGTGTGGGGCGCGTCATGGGGGTCGGTGCTGGGACTGCGGTACGCGCAGACGCACCCCGGGGTGGTGACCGAGCTGGTGCTGACGGCAGTGGCCACCGGTTCCGATCCCGAAGTGGCCCTGCTGACCCGAGGACTGGGAAAGATCTTCCCGGAGGCCTTCGCCCGCTTCCTCGCCGAACTGCCCGCCGACGAGCGCGACGGCAACCCGGCCGCCGCGTACAGCAGGCTGCTGGAGTCCCCCGACCCGGAGGTGAGGGAACGGGCCGCGCGGGCCTGGACCGACTGGGAGACGGCGACGATCCCCGCCCCGCCCGGCTCGGTCGCGCGGTTCGAGGACCCGGAGTTCCGCAAGGGCTTCGCCCGCACCGTCACCCACTACTGGGGCCACGACCACTTCCTGGGCGAGGGCAACGACGAGGGCGTGGTCCTCCGCGACGCGCACCTGCTGAAGGGCATCCCCGGCACCCTGGTCCAGGGCAGCCTCGACTTCGGCAACCTCCTCGGCACCGTCTGGCGCCTCCACCACGCCTGGCCGGACAGCGAGCTGGTGATCGTGGACGAGGCCGGGCACGACGCCGGAGCGGCCGGGAACGACGTACTGGTGGCGGCGACCGACCGGTACGCGCGCCCCCACGGCTGACGGTCCGCCCTACGGCCGCCACACGTACCGCACGTCCGGCTCCCGCTCCTCGTTCCCGCCGCCGTCCGTCCACTCCACGGCCTCGAAGCCGTGCCGCTCGTAGAAGCGGTGTGCGGGCGCGTTGACCTGGAAGGTCCACAGGGAAAGCCCCTCGGGGCCGCGCTCCTTGGCCAGCGCGACGAACCGGTCACCGAGCCCGCGCCCCCGCCACTCGGGGGCGAGGTACAACTGCGCCAGCTCCTCACCCTCCAGCACCATCACCCCGACGACGACGCCCCCACCCTCCGCTTCCGTCTCCGCCACCCATGTCTCGTGCAGCGGCACGAGGACGTGACGGAAGTAGCCGTACACCTCGTCGTCGGTCCGCGGCCGGACCACGCTCGGCAGCGCGGCGGCGAAGGACCGCAGCCAGACGCCGGCCGCGGCGTCGGCGTCGGCGGGCGAAACGGCTCGGCGCAGCACCACGGCCCGTTCGCCGGCCATCAGGAGACCGCCGGGGTCGTGTCCGGGACGACGGCCGTCGCGGTGATCTCGACGAGCTGCCCGGGGTAGCCGAGGCAGGCCACACCGATCAGGGTCGACGAGTGGGGCCCGGCGCTCAGTCCGGACGCCTCCACCACGTCCCACACGGCGGAGAGCACGGCGGGCTCGCTGCTCACGACGTACACGTCCGTCACCACGACGTGCCGCAAGTCGCTGCCCACCGACCGCAGTTGCTCCTCGAGATTGGCCACCACCCGCTCGGCCTGCCGCACCGGGTCGCCCTCCCCGACGAGCTTCCCGTCGGCGTCGAGCGGAACGGACCCGGCGAGGAACGCCAGTCTGGTGCCCGCCTCGACGACGGAGGCGTGGGAGTAGGCGGGGGGCGGGAAGAGACTCGGGACGGTGACGCGCTGGATCACAGGGGCTCCGGTCTTCGAAAGGGACGGGGCGGACAACCACCGAGCATGGGGGCACATGACGCGCCGCCGCATCCTTATTTCGCTCCGCTCACGCCTGTACCGAACCCCGGGGTTCGGTACAGGCGTGAGCGGAGTCCGAGAAGACGAGAGGACGAGAAGAGGAGAAGAGGAGCAGGAACGGGGCCCGTCCCGCGGCGGGCGCGGGACGGGCCGTGGTGCTCAGTGCCGCGTACGGCTCAGGAAAGGTCGGGCCGTTCGGTGACGCGGACGGCGTTCACCAGTGTCTTGCCCGAGTTCGCGACGAAGCGGACGTTCAGCACTCCGTCGGTGACCGTCACCGTGTAGGTGCGCTGCAGAGCCGTGTAGGCGCCGGCCTCCAGGGCGATGTCCAGACTCGGCTCGACCTCCTTGCCCTCCGCGATCACGTCGAAGACCCGGGCGGTCGGCTTCGTCGACGACAGCTCCGCGAAGTCCAGCTCCACGGTGTAGACGCCGTTCGGAACGTTGTCGAAGCGGTACTCGTACATGCCCTCACGGGCCGTCGTGAACCGCTGTGGGTCCTGAGTGCCGTTGATCCCCTTCTTGGTGGACGTCGTCTTCGTGGTGCCGAGGTACCCGAAGGACCCCTTGACGTGCGCCCGGTCCGGCTGCCAGCCGTCGCCGCGGGCGTCCGTCGACGAGGAGCCGGCGCCGCTGTCGAGCGCCTGCTGGTAGCCGGGGACGACCAGCTTCACCGGGACCTTGAGCTCCGGGGCGCGCCCGCTGTCGGAACGCACCAGCAGGTCCGCCGAGAGCACGTCACCGGGCTTGTGGCCCGTGGTGTCGAAGCCGAGCTTCGCCGTCTGCTCGGCGCCCTTCGCCAGGTCGCCCCGGGCGGGCGAGACCGTGAGCCACGGTACGTCCCGCGCCGCGCCGTCGACGGCTTCGACGATCGTGTACGGGGTCGCGGAACCGGTGTTGGACAGGGTCACCGACCGTTCCCGCGTCTGGCCGGCGGGGGCGACGACCGTGATCTGCTTCTGGTCGAGCGCGACCCGTCCGGTGGCCAGGGAGGCACTCGCGCCGGCGGTGCGGCCCGGCTCCACGGTGACGGTCTTCTCCTCGCCGGCGTACCCCGTGGCCGAGAACGCCAGCGCGTGCTCGCCGGTGCCCAGCTGCAGCGCGTACCTGCCGTTGGAGTCCGTCGTGGTGTTCGTCGAGCCCGTGGTCACCTCGGCGCCGGAGACCGGTTTGTCGTCGTTGCCGTCCGTGACCGTGCCGAGCACGACACCGGACTTCGTCGTGCGGAAGGCGACGCTGAGGCCGTCGGAGATCGCCTCGGTGTTGAAGGAGTACTGCAGGGCGTCCGTACCGGTGGCGTTCTCGACGCCGACGGTGGCGCTCCTGCCGGTGGAGTAGCCGCCGGGGGTGTCGGCGATGTCCTTGTACCGGTAGGTGACGGAGCCGTCCTCGCCGATCTCGGCGGAGAAGGAGAACGGGACACCTTGGTCGTACCAGTTCACGATGGACCGCCACTCGACGACCAGCGAACGGTTCGGGTACTCGCCCCGGACCGCGGTGTAGACGCCGCCGGCGTCGGCGCGGACCAGCAGGTCGTCCCAGAACGGGTAGAGAGCCGCGTTCGGGGCCGCCGTGCCGGGCAGCACGCTGTTGGAGTTGCTGGAGTTGGCCGCGAGGAAGTTCAGGTACCCGTTGGTGCTGACCCAGGCCGACTGGTAGGTCCTGCCGTAGAACGGGACCGGGAACGGCAGGTCGATCTTGACGTTGCCGGAGTCGCCGGTCACGTTCAGCTTGTCGGTACCGGACACCCAGGACTCGGCTCCGGAGGCGCACGCCGTGCCGAAGGCGTCGAGGCGGTCGGGCAGGCGCACGTCGGCGACCGTGTCACCGGACACCGACACCTCCGCGCTCCCCGGCGCCACACAGCGCGAGTCGTGCGTGGCGTTCAGCGTGTACGTGCCGTGCGGCAGGGTCGCCTCGTAGCGGCCCCGGGCGTCCGCGGTGGTGGTCACCGGCGTGCCGGCGAAGGACAGCTCGGCGCCGCCCGCGGGGCCCGCCGAGGAGGTGACGGTGCCGGACACCTTGGCGGACGGAGCGGCGGTGAGGATGAAGTCCCGCACCGTGGCCTGGCCGTCGCTGACGGCGGCCGTGCCGGTCGCGTCGGTGTGGCCGAACTTCCTGACCGTCAGGTCGTAGTCGCCCACTGACAGGGCGGGGAAGGTGTAGTCGCCCTCGGCGTCGGTGACGACCGTGCGGTCGATCGGTCCGTCGGCGACGACCTGGGCGCCCGCGACGGCGTTGCCGCCGGCGGTGACGGTGCCCGTCAGGGAACCGGTCGCGCCGCGCGGGGCGTCGCTCACCGCGGCGTAGGCGTCGAGCCGGCCCTCACCGAAGACGTTGTTGTCGTCCGCGGTACCGCCGCAGGTCAGGGCGGACACGTCGATCGCGGTGTCGTCGAGGAGCGCCTCGGTGGCCGCGACGTCGCCGTGCAGGGAGGCCGACGCGGACCAGACCAGGGCGACGGCGCCGGCGGTGTGCGGGGACGCCATCGACGTACCGCTCAGCGCGCTGTAGCCGCCGCCCGTGTAGGCGGAGCGGACGTTGACGCCGGGCGCGGCCAGGTTCGGCTTGACGGTGCCGTTCTCGCCCGTTCCGCGCGAGGAGAAGCTCGCGATGGCGTTGTTGCTGTCGAACGCGCCGCTCGCGTAGCTGCTGACGTAGGAGCCGGGTGAGCCCGCCGTGTTGCAGCCGGGGCCGCTGTTGCCGTTGGAGAAGGCGGGGAAGATGCCCGCGGTCCGCCAGGAGTCCACCACATCCTGGTACCAGGGGTCCTGGACGCTCGAGCCCCAGGAGTTGTTCACGATGTCCGGGGCCAGGTCGGGCCGGGGGTCGGCGCCGTTCGCGTCGGTCGGCGCGACCACCCACTGCCCGGAGGCGAGCAGGGAATCGCGGGAGCAGCTGCTGCTCTCGCAGCCCTTGGCGGCGATCCAGGTGGCGCCGGGTGCGACACCGATCTGGTTGGCGTCGCCGTCGGCACCGACCATGGTGCCCATGGTGTGGGTGCCGTGGCCGTTGTTGTCGCACGGGCTGTCGCCCGCGCAGACGTCTGCCGGGTCGAACCAGTTGTGGTCGTGGGAGAAGGAGCCGTCGGCGTTGCGGCCCCGGTACTGGTTCTTGAGCGCCGGGTGGTCGTACTGGACGCCGCTGTCGATGTTGGCGATGACGACGCCCTCACCGCGGACGCCGTACGTGCTCCACACCTGCGGGGCGTTGATCCGGTCGACACCCCACTCGACGCCGTCGACGGTCGGCTCATTGCTGCCCTTGACCGGTGTGTCGAGCTTGATCGTCCGGTCGGCCTCGATCGCCTGCACCTCGGGCAACTCGGCTATCTTCGTGGCGAGTTCGATGTCGCCGACGACCTTGACGGAGTTGTCGATCCAGAACGAGACGGCGTCCGATCCGGCCGCCCTGGCCGCCTTGAGGACGCCTGACTGGGTGTCCTGCGCGACCTTCTTCTTGGCCGTGAGCACGGCCTTGGCCTTGGCCGTCTTGCCCTCGGCGCGTTCGGCGACGGAAAGGTCGGCTTCCTTCTTCATGACGACCCAGAAGGTCGTCTTGTCCTTCTCGTCCCACTGCTTGAGCAGTTTCTGCTCGGCCTTGGCGCTCAGCAGCTCTTGTGCCGGGGGTGCGCTCGGCTCGGCGGCCGCCGCGACCCCGGCACCCCAGGGCAGCAACACCAGGGCTGCCAGGGAAGCCAGAGCGACTCGGCGTGGAGATCTTCGAGAGGATGCCACGGGTCTCCTTGATCGGGGGGTGGGGTTCGCCCACCCGGGAAGGCAAGGGCTTTCGCGGAACGGCGTGCCGCCCGAAGCGCCCCATCACCTGTGGGTGAGGAGACGGGTGCGGAAAGTGACGGCGACTTATGATGACTATGTTGCATCGAGCATGACAAGAGGGCGGAGTGGTCGGATGTGAATGCGCCACGCGTGTGGATGCGACTGGGCGTCACGACCGCGTGCCCCGGCTCGCGTTCGGCCGGACGCGCCGACCGGCACGCGCGCCGCGACACGGCGCCGCGTCGCGTACCGTTCGACCCCGCGCAGCCGTCCCCGTACCCTTCCCGCGGGTCACACCCGCGCCGTCCGTCGCCCCGCAGACCGCCAGGAGCCGCCACCGTGTCGCCCTCTGCGTCCGACCGGGCTTTCCTCGACACGGCCGCCGACCGGCTCGCCGCCCTCCCCGGCGTCCGGGCCGTCACCCTCGGCGGATCACGCGCCCAGGGCACCGAACGGCCGGACAGCGACTGGGACTTGGCTGTGTACTACCGGGGCCCCTTCGATCCCGACGACCTGCGCGCCGTCGGCTGGGAGGGCGAGGTCTCCGAGATCGGCGGCTGGGGCGGCGGCGTCTTCAACGGCGGCGCCTGGCTGACCGTCGACGGGCGCCGCGTCGACGTCCACTACCGCGACCTCGACGTCGTCGAGCACGAGCTGACCGAGGCGGAACACGGCCGCTTCCGCGTCGAGCCGCTGATGTTCCACCTCGCCGGCATCCCGACGTACCTGCTCGTCGCGGAGCTCGCGATCAACAAGGTGCTGCGCGGCGACCTCCCCCGCCCCGCCGCCTACCCGCGGGCCCTGCGCGAGAGCGCCCCGCCCCGCTGGTACGGCACGGCCACCGCCACCCTCGCCTACGCCAAGGCCGGCCACGCCCCCAGGGGCGCCCTCACCCAGGTTGCCGGGAGCATCGCCGTCGCCGCGACCCAGACCGCGCACGCGGTGATGGCGGCGCGCGGGGAGTGGGTGACGAATGAGAAGGGGCTGGTCGAGCGGGCGGGGCTGACCGACGTGGACGCACTGACGGAAGGCCTGTCGCGGAGCCCGGGCGCTCTCGCCCGGGCGGTCGTGGACGCCGAAGCGTTGCTGCGCCGGTCCGTGCCCTGCGCGCTGTCGTAGGTGCGGAACTCGTCCAGTACCACGTACGCGGTCTCCGCGTCCTGCTGCAACGGCCGGTCCCCGCCGCGCTGGAGCAGCAGGTCGAGCACCTTGTAGCCGGTGATCAGCACGTCCGGCGGCGGGACGCGCGTCTCTTCGCGCCGGGTCAGCACCCGCCGGAAGTCGGTGTCCGGCCGGTCTCCGGCGGAGAGGCCCGTGGTGACCTGCGCGAGGTGTGGATCGGCGAGGTACTCGCCGATCCACACCGCCTGGTCGGTGGCGAGCGCGTTCACCGGATACAGCAGCACGGCCTTGACCCCGTGCCTTCTCCCGTCGGCAGTGGTCCAGCACCGGAACCAGGAACGACTCGGTCTCCCCGACGACCCGGCGTTCGTGTTCACGGCCGGTGCTTCGGCAGGCGCACGGCCATCGGCAGCGCCAACGCCATCAGGCCCGCCCCGCACAGCAGCGTCGTACGGAATCCGTCCGTCGCCGTCAGGAGCGAAGCCGTCAGTGCCGTGCCGACGGATGCGGCCACCTGGGAGACGATGTTCAACGCCGTGCTGCCGGCGGCGACCTCGGTGTCCGCGAGACCGCGCGTGGCGGAGGCCATGACGGGCATGTTCGTCATGCCGACCCCGGTGCCCATGACGGCGAGGGAGGCGACCAGGCGCCAGTGCGGGACGTCGGAGTCGGCCTGGACGGCGAAGGCAAGGAAGCCCGTGACGGCGACCAGGACGCCCGGTACGGCGATCACGCGCGGCGCCACACGGTCCGAGATCCGGCTGGAGATCTGCATCACCGTGCCGCTGCACAGGAACTGGGGCACCATCAGCAGTCCGGCCTGCGTGGCGGACAGACCGCGCTCCTGCTGCCAGTACAGCGGTACGAGGATCATCGAACCGAAGTACGCGGCCGAGAACGGCACCATGGTCGCCACCGCACGGCCGACCGACGCCCTCCGCAGCAGCCGCAGGTCGAGCAGGGGGTGGGCCGTCCGCAGCGCCCGCACCGCGAAGGCGGCCACCAGTACCGCACCGGCGACGACCGGGACGACGGCCCCGGGGGTGCCGAAACCGCCGCGCTCGCCGCCCAGGGTCAGCCCGTACAGCAGGAGGGCCAGGCCCGGGGGGAGCGTCAGCAGTCCGGCCAGGTCCAGCGGGCGGCCGGTCCGCTCGCCGTCGCCGCGCATGACCCGGGCTCCGAGCAGCAGGGCGAGGGCGCCGACCGGGACGTTGACGAAGAAGATCCAGCGCCAGGACAGCGCGTCGGTGAGGACGCCGCCGAGGACCGGACCCGCCATGGGGCCGACGAGGACGGGGATGCCGAGGATGCCCATCATCGTGCCCTTGCGTTCCGGTGGGGCGGCGCGCAGGACGACCGTCATGGCGACGGGCACGATCATGCCGCCGCCGAGTCCCTGCACCACGCGGAACGCGATCAGCGAACCGACGTTCCAGGCGAGGCCGGTGAGCCCCGAGCCGAGGGTGAAGAGCGCGACGGCGGTGAGGAAGACCCGCTTGGCGCCGTACCGGCCCACCGCCCACGCGGTGACCGGGATGACGGTCGCCAGCGCCAGCGAGTAGCCGGTCACCGTCCACTGGACGACGGACAGGGGCGCGTCGAAGGATCGCGAGAGGTGGCCCAGGGCGACATTGACGATGGTCATGTCGAGCACCGTCATGAACGAGCCGAGCACCACGACACCCGCAAGGGCCAGGGCGTGCCGGGGGACGGCGGGCAGGGGCGGCCTCCCGCTCCCGCCTCTTCCCCCGGTCCGTGCCGGGAGGGCGGTGCTCATCGCGCTCCGTACGCGGCGTGGGCGCGCCCGGCTCGCAGCGTCCGCCCCCACCAGGTCAGCTGGTCCAGCATCGCCTTGCCCGCTCCCTCGGGGATCTCGGGCCGCAGTGGTGAGCCGTCCTCGGCGAAGTTCTCCCATGCGTTGTGGAAGCTCACCGTGTCCCGCACCGTGACGCTGTGCAGTTCGGCGAATACCAGTCGCAGCTGCTCGACCGCGCGCAGGCCGCCGGCCAGGCCTCCGTAGGAAACGAAGCCGACAGGCTTGGCCTGCCACTGCGTGAAGTGCAGGTCGATGGCGTTCTTCAGGGGCGCGGGGAAGCTGTGGTTGTACTCGGGGGTGATCACAACGAAGGCGTCGGCCGCCGCCAGGCGCTCCGTGACCTCGGCGGCCTCCGGGTGGGGCACGGCGGAGACGACGTCGGGCAGGGGGTGCTCGGCCAGGTCGACGGGGTCCAGTTCGAGGTCGCCGCGCTGGGCGGCGAACCGCAGGAACCAGTCGGCGACGACAGGGGCGAAACGGCCCTCGCGGGTCGA
Source organism: Streptomyces sp. NPDC050388 (assembly GCF_040655635.1). NCBI lineage: Bacteria > Bacillati > Actinomycetota > Actinomycetes > Kitasatosporales > Streptomycetaceae > Streptomyces > Streptomyces sp. NPDC050388. The sequence continues at coordinate 66,013 of NZ_JBFAKH010000014.1, read as the reverse complement.
GCCGGTCAGAACGACGACGCGCAGGGGGGTGTTCGCCGGAGGATCGCCCGGGAGGACACCGGTCGTGGAGGGAGCGTCCGAACTGGGGGAGGAGGCCGATGAGTTCGTCATGCCGAGAAAGTACAACGAGCGTGGCAATCAATGCAATGGCCGTTGTACTTTTTCGGCCGGATACCGTGGCGGTCGACAGGAAGGGGCAGGACGCGTGAGACAAGGGCTGGCGGAGAAGCGGCAGGCGATCGTGCGGGGAGCGCGCCGTGTCTTCGGGCGCGACGGCTACACCCGCGCCGGCATGGACTCCATCGCCAAGGAGGCCGGAGTCTCCACCCGCACGATCTACAACCACTTCCCGGAGGGGAAGACGCAGCTCTTCCGCGTCGTGGTCGTGGAGGGTTCGGAGGAGGTCGTACGGGCCCACATCGACGCCATCGACCGACGGCTCCACAAGGTCACGGACCTGGAGGCCGACCTCATCGGCTTCGCGCACGCCTGGATGTCGCCGATGTACCGGTACCAGGACCACTTCGCCGTCGTGCGGCAGCTGCGGGCCGAGGTCGGCCACGTCCCGCGGGAGTTCCTGGACGCGTGGCGTGCCGCCGGTCCCGACCGTGCCCTCGGGGAGGTGGCTGCCCGTTTCCGCGAGTTGGCCGAGGACGGGCTGCTCGACGCCCCGGACCCGGATCGTGCCGCGGTCCACTTCCTGCAGTTGACCGCCGGCGTGATCAGCGACCGCACCTACCAGGGGATCCTGTCCATGCCGGAGGAGGAGCGGGACGAGCTGATCGCCTCCGGGGTGCGCGCGTTCCTGCGGGGGTACGAGCCGCGCTGAGGCCGCACACGCACGACGGCCCCGGACCGCGCCGAGGTTCGCCGGGCGAGCTGATCCGTCTGGGGTCCACGGCCCTCTTCACGGCTCTCGACCGGCCGGGGCCGGCCGGAGCACGGGGGCGAGCCTTCGTCTCCTTCACGGGACTGGAGTAGGTGCCGCCGGTTCCGGTGGTGGTGCCGACTCCGCCCATACGGTCTTGCCGGGGCCGGTGGGGCGGGGCAGGACGCCCCAGTCGTCCGCGAGGGCGTCCACCAGGAGCAGGCCCCGGCCCGACTCGCCGTCCGGGGCCGGTGTTCCGGCGACCGGTCGTCGCTCCGTGCGGGTGTCCGTGACCTCGATGCGCAGCGTGCCGTCCTCGGCCTGAGTGAGGCGGACGTGGAAGTCGCGGCCCGGTACGTGTCCGTGCCGGACGGCGTTCGCGGTGAGTTCGGCGGCGATCAGGGTGACCGTCTCGTTCGCCGGGGAGGCGTACGGGTGGCCCCACGCGTCCAGGCGGTGCGAAACCAGTCGGCGGGCGAGGCGCGCGCCGCGCGGGGCCGAGGTGAACTGCATCGCGAACGTGCGGGTCGGCTGTGGCGTACGCCTTTGCGGGGGAGTTGCTGACTTCATGGGGTAACCGTGGCGAACTGTGCGTAGCGTTGAACAGGCGTGACGTGCTGACCGGCGGTGGCTGTACGTCGCCGACGCGGGGCTTGTACACGGGGTGAGCCGTGACGGGTCCCCTGCGGGGCGGGTTGGTCGCGTACGCGAGGACTGTGCGGGGTGTTCGGCGGTGAGTACGTACGGGAGGTGCCGGCGTGGAGGAACAGCGGCAGCAGGTGGACGGCCAGGAGCAGGAGGCAAGCGCGGGCATCCTGCACGTCTTCGGGCGGCAGTTGAAGCTGTGCAGGGAGCGGGCGGGGCTGGATCGGGCGGAGTTGGGGAGCAAGGCGGGGTACTCCGCGTCGACGATCGCTTCCTTTGAACAGGGGAGGCGGATCCCGCCGCCGAAGTTCATCGACAACGCGGATGAACTGCTCGATGCGGGTGGGTTGTTGAAGGCAGGGAAGGAAGAGGTGGCAAGGGCTCAGTATCCGGCGTTCTTTCGGGACGCGGCGCGGTTGGAGGCGCAGGCGGTCGAACTCCATGTGTATGCCACCCGGGCCGTTCCTGGACTGTTGCAGACGGAGGAGTACGCCCGTGCCGTGTGCGCGATGTGACGTCCGTTGCTGGACGTGGAGGTCATCGAACAGCGCGTGACCGCCCGCATGGCACGGAAGGACATCTTCGCCAGGCGCCCGGCGCCGCACCTGACCTTTGTGATCGAGGAGGCGGTGCTGCACCGTCCGCTCGGTGGTGAGACCGTCTGGCGGGGCCAGATGGAGCATCTGCTGCTGGTCGGGGAGCAGCGGAACGTCGAGATCCAGGTGATGCCCCTCTCCCGTAAGGAACACGCAGGACTGGCCGGCCCGTTCACCTTGATGGAGACCAAGGATGAGCGGAGGATCGCCTACACAGAGGTGCAAGGTGATAGCCACGTCCACACCGAGCGCGGGAAGGTCCGGGAGCTTGAGGCTGCGTACGGGAGTCTCCGAGTGCAGGCGCTCACACCGGCTGAATCGCTCTCGTTGATCGAGAAGTTGTTGGGAGAGGGATGAGCGGGGAAACGACTGGGCGAGACTTCGACGACCTGGCGTGGTTCAAGAGCAGTTACAGCGCCGGGGACGGTGGAGAGTGCGTTGAGGTAGCCGCCGGGAGCGGTGTCGTGTGCGTACGCGACTCGAAGGACAAGGCGAGTGCCTTGGTCAGCCTTACACCGGGTGCATGGGCGGAGTTCGTCGGATTCGCCGCCTGGCACACCGCGTAGGGCGAAGAGCACCCCGGTGCCCCGTGACCGCCGACCTGGATCATGGGGCACCGGCGTACCCACGAGGACTGCGGCGGCGGCCGGCCGCGATCCCGGCATCCGTGGCCCACGGGAGGGAGGGCCGACCCCGGTCCTGCGGGAATCTCACGGAACAAGCGCACCGCGGACTGTGTTCCTTCGAGAACACCCCTTTCGCTCGCATCGTCACATCCCGGAAACGAGACTGTTCCCTTCCTTCCGACAATCCCGTTTACGGTGGACACCACGTCCCCAGCCCGGTCACCGTCGCCCGCGAGCCCGCCCCGCCCCCGACGAGACGACTGGAGCACCGTGTCCCGCACCACGCCCGCCGTACCCCTCTGGCTCGCCCACGCCCTGCGGGCCCAGCGCGGACCGGTCCCGTGGAGCGCGGTCACGCGGGGAGTACTGGGCGGCGGGCCCCTGCTGGTCGCCGCCGTCCTCGCCGGGCATCCCGCCCTCGGTGTCGTCGCCGCCATCGGCGCCATGTTCGCCGGGATCAACGACCTGCCGGGCAGCCGACGCGCCTCCGTCAGCCGGATCGGAGCGCCCGCGCTCGCCGGGGCGGCCGGGCTCCTCGTCGGGACGTACGCGGGGGGCCACCTGCCGGCCGTACCGCTGACCCTGATCCTGACAGGGTGCGGGCTGGTCGCCGGCGCGGTCAGCGCGCTGAGTCCCACCGGCTCCGCCGCCGGGATCCAGTTGCTCGTCGGGGCCGCCGTCGGCGCCGGAATGCCCCTGCCCGAACCCGGAGGGCAGCGGGCGCTCGCCTTCCTCGCCGGAGCCGCGTGGCTGCTCCTGCTGCGGCTGGCGCTGCCTGCTCCGGGGTCCCTCGCGGGAGACTTCCGGTTCGACGGCGAGCGGCATGCCGTGGCCGGCGTGTACGAGGCCGTCGCCGCGCTGCTCGACGCCGCCGGCTCACCCACCGCCACCGCGCGGCGCGCCGCACTCACCGCCGCCCTCGACCACGCGCAGGACGCGCTCGCCGGACCCCGGCTGCGGCGGTACGCCGGTTCCGCGGCCGAACGGCGACTGCACGCGCAGTACGCCGCCGCGCTGCCGCTGGCGGAGGCCGCGACCGCGCTGGCCTGGGCGGGGGAGGCCGTACCGGCTCGTGCGTCCGAAGGGCCCCGGCGGCTCGCCGCCGTCGTACGCGACGGCGTCCCCGGCGGGCCGCTGCCCGCGCCCTCCCGGTCCGTTCCCGCGCTGCGCGCCCTCGACGACGCCCTCCTGCGCGCCGCCGTGGCCTTCGACCGGGCCGACGGCGGCGACCTGCACACGCGCCGCCGGTCCCGCGCCGCTCTCACCCGCACCCTCCTCGGCCCCCGGGGACAGGAGTACGGCCTGCGGGTCGCCCTCTGCTTCGGCGTGAGCGTCGCCGTCGCCCAGGCCCTGTACCACGCCCGCTGGTACGGGCAACACGAGTACTGGTACTGGCTGCCCGTCACCGCCGTCTTCCTCGTCAAGCCCGACCTCGGACCGCTCGCCTCGCGGGTGCTGAACCGGGCTGCCGGAACCGTGCTCGGGGCGCTCCTGTTCGCCGGGTTCGCCGCCGTGCTGCCCCGGCCGGAAGGGCTCATCGCGCTGGTGGCGCTCAGCGGGGCGCTCATCCCGGTCGCCGCCCGGCACTTCGCCGCGCAGACCACCGTCATCACCGTGCTCGTGCTCGCCCTGGTGATGGTGGGCGGTGAACCGCAGGCCTCCGTGGCACGGATCGGCGAGACGCTGCTGGCCTGTGTCATCGTGCTCGTCGTCGGACACCTGCCGATGCCCGTGCGGCGCGGCGGTGCCATCCGGGTCCGGCTCACGGAGGCGGAGGAGGCCGCGCACGCGTACCTCGCCCATGTGCTGGACGGGTCCGGCGACCGTGCGGCCCGCTGGGTCCTGCGACGTGAGGCCTACCGCGCCCTCGCCGAGGCCCGCGGCGCCATCGCGCTCGCCTCCGCGGAGCTGCCCGCGCTCGCCCGGCACGCCGACGGCACGGACGAGTACGCCGCCCTCCTCGAGCGGCTCGTCGACACCACCACCGCCTGCGCCGTCCACCTCGACGACACGGGACGGCTCGACGCCCGGCACACCGAGCAGCTCGCCGAACTCCGGGACGCCCTCGACCGGCGCCGCGAGCACGTCGGGGTCCGGCTGCCGGAGCTGCCCGGCGCCGGGCGAGCCGATGACGGGGCGCGGTCCGTGCGGCCGTGAGCGGCCGGTGACCCCCGACGCACCGAGGTCACCCGCTTCTGACGGTGAACGGGTGACGAGAAGGTCTCAATAGCGTCACCGGGCGAGGCGTTCCCCTGTCGTCGGCGTTTGACTCCACGAGTGCGACGCCGAACGGGAGGCAGCAGGTGAACGGGAGAACGGTGCTTGAACGCTTTCCCGCGGGCGGGCCGCGGGGGTCCTGGCCGGCGGAGGAGTTCGCGCGGGCGCGGCGTCTGGAGGGCCTGCCCGCCGAGGTCGTCATGGACCTCGCGACCGACATGTTCCTGGTGATCGTCCGCGGCGGCGAGGGCGGCGCCCACGCGGTCGCGTGGGGCCCGGTGCCTAGGCCGTGATCGGGCGGGACCAGCTCGGGGTGGTGTCCGTCAGGCGGCACACCGCGAGGTAGAGCGGTATCGGCGGGGTGTACGGGAGCGTGCAGTCGGGGCGGTGGATCAGGTCGGGGAGGCGCGGGGCGTCCGGCACGAGGGCGCCGGTGTCGTAGCGCGAGGGGGCGGGCCACTCCAGGGCGTAGTCGGAGTCGGACGGAACCAGCCACCACCAGTGCGCCTCGTCGGCGTAGACGCACCCCACCCGGGGCAGCCGGGGCATGACCAGTGGCCCGAAGCGGGCCGGTACCGCCACCGCGTCGCAGCCCATCGGCGCCGTCATCCCGTCGGGGACGGGCAGCCGCCGGGGCGGTACGGCCGGGGTGTGCCGTCCGCGCTGGAGGCGGACCAGCGTGTCCAGGCTCATGGTGCGAGCGCCCGTCACATCCGTCCTCCGTCGCGGCCGGGCCGGGGCGCGGGGACGTACTCGCGCTGATGTGCGTGCGGGGCTGCCGCCGACACCGTGGATGCCGCGGGCCTCGGGGCCGCCGCGGCGTGGTGCCGCTGCTGGGATTCCTCGATGTCCGGGCCATCCGGGCCGTCCGGGCCGCCGTCCGAACCGTCGGCGGGGTCCGGCTTGGGCCGCTCGCCCCAGCCGAGGTCGTTGTGCGGTTCGTCGGGAGGGCGCGCCTTGTCCGCCGTGCGGGGCAGGTCGGCCCAGACCAGCAGACCGGGACCGTGTTCACGGACGCCCCAGGCGTGGGACATGGCGTCGACGAGGAGCAGGCCCCTGCCGTGCTCGTCCTCCGGCTGCCGCCGGGTGTTCGCCCGGGGCTGGTCGGGGCCGCAGCCCTCGTCCCGCACGGCTATGCGCACCAGGTCGGCGCCGTCGTGCAGCTCGCAGACTATGTGGCGGCCGGCCGTGTGCACGATGGCGTTGGTGACGAGCTCGGAGACGACCAGGGCCGCCGTGTCGCAGGTGTCCGCGCCGACCGACCAGCCGGTCAGCCGGGCCCTCGTCAGGCGTCTGGCCTGCGCGGGAGAACCCGGATGGGCGGCCAGTTCGAAACGGAACCGGCGCTGGGCGGCAGCCCCCGCGGCGTCGGCGGCTCCCGGGGCGGGGCCGGGGCCGGAGGGGCTCGCAGCGGCGTCTGTTTCTAAGGGCGCGGGCGGAATCACGCTTGCCACTATCGCCCCGCCGTGCACACTTGGCAAGCATCACTCTGAAAAATCCAGAGTGCTGTGTGACGGTCTGGACGGCCATGGCACACTGCTCGCAACAGCACCCCGCACGGCGCCAGTTGAGGCTGTCGAAGAAACGTTCCCATGGGTGGGCGGATCTTCGAGGAGCTCTCGGATTGGCGCCGCCGGGCTGTCAGGAATCCTTTTCGTGGAGGTGGAGCGTGAGTGAACCGCGGTCCGCGCCGACGGTCGGCCAGGTCGTCCTCGGCCGGCGGCTGCTGGATCTGCGGGAGAGCGCCGGCCTCAAGCGCGAGGAGGCCGCCCGCGTCCTTCACGTCGCCCCCGCCACGATCCGCCGCATGGAGACGGCCGAGGTCGCGCTCAAGATCCCGTACCTCCAGCTGCTGCTGAAGGCGTACGGCGTCTCCGACGAGGAGACCGACGCCTTCGTGCGACTGGCCGAGGACGCCAACCGGCCCGGCTGGTGGCAGCGCTTCCACGAGATCCTGCCCGGCTGGTTCTCGATGTACGTCAGCCTGGAGGGCGCGGCCACCCTCATCCGCAGCTACGAGCCCCACTTCGTCCCCGGACTGCTCCAGACCGAGGACTACGCGCGTGCCGTGCTGCGCTCGGGTGCCATCGGGCAGACCAGTCCCGAGGACATCGAGGGCCACGTGGCCCTGCGCATGCGACGGCAGGAACTGCTCACCCGTGACGACGCGCCCCGGCTGTGGGTCGTCATGGACGAGACGGCGTTGCGCCGCCCGGTCGGCGGCCCGGAGGTGATGCGTGCCCAGGTCGACAGACTTCTCGACGCCACGAAGATGTCCAACGTGACGCTGCAGGTCGCCCCGTTCGCCGGCGGCCCGCACCCCGGCACGTACGGGCCGTTCGTGCTGTTCCGGTTCGGCATGCCGGAACTGCCGGACATGGTCTACAGCGAGTACCTGACCGGCGCCGTCTACCTGGACGCGCGTACCGAGGTGGCGACCCACCTCGAGGTCATGGACCGCATGGCGGCGCAGGCCGCCTCAGCACATCGCACGAAGGTGATCCTCAGGGATCTCCGCAAGGAGCTGTGAATGAACCACCTCACGTCCCTGTCCCTGTCCATGGCGCTGGGCTCCTCCCTCCCGCTGCCCCGGCCGCGGGTCCGCACCGAGCGGATCTACAACGGCATGCCCGCGCGGGAACTGGGCAGCGAGGGCTGGCACAAGCCGTGGAGCGGCGGCAACGGCGGCAACTGCCTGGAGGCGATGAAGCTCGACGACGGCCGGATCGCGGTACGGCAGTCCACCGACCCGGACGGACCGGCGCTCATCTACACCTCGGCCGAGATGACGGCCTTCATCGAGGGAGCGAAGGCGGGAGAGGCGGATTTCCTGCTGTCCTGACGCTTGTTGACCGTTCTACTGTTGCCTTCCGGCGTACAGCCGATGTCGCTTGTCCCCCCCCACACCCTGGTCCGGCCCTGAAATTGATCACTAACAGTTGCAGACACTTACGGAGTTCGTCATGACCGGGCAGCAGCCCCCCGTCGAGATCGACACGAGCAAGCCGCACACCGCGCGGATGTACGACTGGTACCTCGGCGGGAAGGACAACTACCCGGTCGACGAGGCCATGGGCCGGCAGATGCTCGCCCTCGACCCGAGAGTGCCGGTGATGGCCCGGGTGAACCGCGCCTTCATGCAGCGCGCCACGCGCTGGCTGGCCGGCCAGGGCACACGCCAGTTCCTCGACATCGGCACCGGCATCCCCACCGAGCCCAACCTCCACCAGGTCGCCCAGGAGATCGCACCCGACGCGCGCGTCGTCTACTGCGACAACGACCCGATCGTGCTGGCCCACGCCGGGGCGCTGCTGCGCGGCACCGACGAGGGGGTGACCGAGTACATCCAGGCCGACGTGCGCGAGCCGGAAGCCATCCTGGAGGGTGCGCGGAAGATCCTCGACTTCGACCAGCCGGTCGCGCTCTCCCTCATCGCGCTGCTGCACTTCGTCTCCGACGAGGACGGCGCCCACGAGCTGGTCGGCCGGCTCCTGGCCGAGCTGCCCTCCGGCAGCCACCTGGTGATCTCCCATGCGACCTCGGACTTCACCCCGGAGGAGTCGAAGGCGGCCACCGAGAAGCTCAAGGCCGCGGGGGTCACCCTGGCCCTGCGCTCCCGCGAGGAGTTCACCCGCTTCTTCGACGGCCTCGAACTGGTCGAACCCGGTGTCCAGGTGCCCCACCTGTGGCACCCCGAGCTGGGCGAGCCCGTGCCCGGCCAGGACGACGGGGTGATCCCGGGGTACGGGGCGGTGGGGCGCAAGGCGTAAGCCGGGGGCCGCGGGGCCCGCTGGGCGCAGCTCGCGCGGGTCGCGGATCGCCGGTCGCCGGTCGTCCGGGGCAGTTCCCGTCGGTGCGTCATGCCCTCATCGGGCGGTCGTACGGGCCGATGGGAGCCGGGAGACGGGTGGTGCCGTCGGTCAGGTGGCGGTCGACGGCCGCCGCCACCGCCCGGCCCTCGGCGATCGCCCACACGATCAGCGACTGCCCACGGGCGGCGTCCCCCGCCGCGAACACGCCCGGCACGTTCGTGGCGAAGCCGGCGTCGCGCGCGATCGTGCCGCGCGGCTCCAGCTCCAGACCGAGCCCGCTGACCAGCCCGTCCGACCGGTCCGGTCCGGAGAAGCCGAGCGCGAGGAGGACGAGGCCGGCCGGGAGGACGCGTTCGGTGCCCGGTACGGGGCGGCGCTCCGCGTCCACCTCGACCAGGTGCACCGCCCGGACCCGCCCCTCCGCGTCGCCGGTGAGGCGCAGCGTGGACGCCGCGAACAGCCGCACGTCGGTGTTCTCTGCGTTCCCAGCGTTCTCAGCGTTCTCAGCGGTTTCGGCGACCGCAGGTGCCGTCCGCAGGGCGCGGGCCTCCTCGTGCGCCGGGGACAGCCGGTAGAGCTTCGGGTACGTCGGCCAGGGCTCGGTGTCCTCGTCGCGGACGGTGCCCGGCCGCTCGTAGATGTCCAGCTGGGTCACGGACGCCGCTCCCTCCCGCACGGCCGTGCCCAGACAGTCGGCGCCCGTGTCGCCGCCCCCGACGATGACGACATCCCTGCCCGCGGCGGACAGCGGGGACGTCTCCAGGTCCCCCGCACAGACCCGGTTGGCGAGCGGCAGGTATTCCATGGCCTGGTGAACGCCGGTCAGTTCCCGTCCCGGTACGGCCAGTTCGCGCCACGCGGTCGCCCCGGTGGCGATCACCACGGCGTCGTAACGCGCCCGCAGCTCGGCGGCGTCGACATCGCGCCCGACCGTCGTGGACGTACGGAACTTCGTCCCCTCGGCCCGCATCTGCTCGATACGCCGCTCCAGATGGCGCTTCTCCATCTTGAACTCGGGGATGCCGTACCGCATCAGCCCGCCGATCCGGTCGTCCCGCTCGTACACGGCGACCGTGTGACCGGCCCGGGTCAGCTGCTGGGCCGCGGCCAGGCCGGTGGGACCCGAGCCGATCACCGCCACCGTCCGGTCGGAGAGCCGGTCCGGCGGGGCCGGTGCGGCGAAGCCCTCCGCCCAGGCGCGGTCGGCGATGGCGCACTCGACGTCCTTGATGGTGACGGCGGGCTGGTTGATGGCCAGCACACATCCCGCCTCGCAGGGCGCCGGGCAGAGCCTGCCGGTGAACTCGGGGAAGTTGTTCGTGGCGTGCAGCCGCTCCGCCGCGGCCCGCCAGTCCTCGCGCGAGACCAGGTCGTTCCACTCGGGGATCAGATTGCCCAGCGGGCACGCCTCGTGACAGAAGGGGACACCACAGTCCATGCAGCGGTCGGCCTGCTTGCTGACGATGGGCAGCAGCGCGCCGGGGACGTAGACCTCGTCCCAGTCGCGGACCCGCTCCTCGACGGGCCGGCGCGGCCGGTCCTGGCGCGGCGTGGTCAGGAAACCCTTGGGATCGGCCATGGCCGTCTTCCTTGCGTACGCGGTGACGGGCCAGGCGTCGTGGGGCGGCGCTCCTCGGCGGCGGTGCGGCACCCCTCGGGTGCGCTCTCCCCGGCGTCTGCTCCTTGGCCACGATACGACTGCTCCTGCGCGCACGCAGGCCTGCGGACAGCGCTTCTCGCCTCCGTCAGGTGAGGGCCAGTACGTAGGACAGCGCGGCACCCGCCGAGGCGGCCGTGCGCACGTGGTTCCACAGCGTCCACTCGCGCACATAGGCGGTCCAGTACGCGGAGGCCTCGGCGGTACCCGGGGCGAGCCCGGCCAGCACGTCGTTGCGCGGCACGTTCGCGACCACGGTGACCCCGAACCCGCCGAACAGATACAGCGCGCTGCCGACCAGCAGCCCGACCGCGCCCTCGCCCGGCCACCTCACCGAGGTCACCACGGCGATCGCCGCGCACAGCAGTGCCGAGCCGAGGAACACCAGCATGAAGGGCGCCCGCACCGCGGCCACGTTGACCGACTGCATCGCGGCCACGCCCCGCGCGGGCGGCAACGCCGCGATACCTCTCATCACGAACGTCGAGAAGGCGCAGAAGGCTCCCGCCACCAGCCCGGTTCCGAGCACCCCCAGCACCGTCAGCACGGTCAGCGCCGTCAGCCCGGAGGATGGTCCCTCGATCACGTCGTCGACTCCCGCCCGTCCGGCGGCCGGGATCCCTTCCCGCCGCCCACCACCGTCCCCAGTGAAGCCGGACACGGGCCCGGTGCCCATGGCCGAGCGTCGCGGGACCATACGCGGACGTCCAGCACGCCTCCGGCGGAGAACCCGGGGCAGGTGGGTGTCGCCGCCGGCGGACGGCGCATCATGGCCGTGTGCGATTCGAAGCGATCACCTGGGACCGGCTCGGCGACCTCCTCGCCGAGCGCCTGACGACGCTGCGGACGGCCGACGGCAGCCCTTGGCCGCGCGTCGCCCTCGACGGCGCCCCGGCCGGCCGCCCCGGAGACCTCGCCGAACGCGTCGCCGCCTCCCTGCGCGTCCTCGGGCGCCCCTCCCTCGTCGTGAGCGCGGACGGTTTCCTGCGTCCCGCCTCGGTCCGGCTGGAGCACGGCCGTCAGGACCCGGAGTCCTACTACGACGGCTGGTACGACACCGGCGCCCTCTGGCGTGAGGTCTTCGGGCCCCTCGAACCGGGCGGGAGCGGACGGGTCCTGCCCGACCTGTGGGACCCGGTCACCGACCGCGCCACCCGCAGCCCCCGTGTCCCGCTGCCGCCCGGCGGCGTACTGCTGCTGCACGGCCCGCTCCTCCTGCGGCACTGGTTCCCCTTCGACCTGAGCGTCCACGTCTCGCTCTCCCCGGGCGCCCTGCGCCGTCGCACCCCCGAGTCCGGGTACTGGACCCTGCCCGCCTTCGAGCGCTACGAGCAGGAGACCGACCCGGCCGGCACCGCCGACGTCCTGGTGCGCGCCGACGACCCCCGCCATCCGGCCTGGCACGGTTGAGACTTGGCGGCGGCCGGGACGCCGCGGGTCGGGGCGTCGCGCGCACATGCGCCGGGCCGGGCGGAAGTGCGGGGCCCGGGTGGTGCGGCGGACAATGGAGAGCGCCGGTACTCGCGGTGCGTCCCGTGCCGCGCCGGCCGTCCGGTATCGGGAGGCACCTCATGACCACCGCCGGAGACATCATGCACCGCGGCGCCCAGTGGATCCCCGCCCACGAGACGCTCGACCGCGCAGCCCAGTTGATGCGCGACCTGAACGTCGGCGCGCTGCCCATCAGCGACGAGAACGAGCGGCTCTGCGGCATTCTCACCGACCGCGACATCGTCGTCGGCTGCGTCGCCATGGGCCACGACCCGGCCAGGACCACCGCGGGCGAGATGGCCAAGGGGACACCGCGCTGGATCGAGGCGGGCGCCGACATCAGCGAGGTCCTCCATGAGATGGAGACGCACCGGATCCGCCGGCTTCCCGTCATCGACGACAAGCGCCTGGTCGGCATGATCAGCGAAGCCGACCTCGCCCGGCACCTGACGGACGACCAGCTCGCCACCTGGGCCGAGAACGTCTACGCCAGGACCGCGACAGGCTGATTCCTCCTCTCCCCTCCTTCCTCCTTCCTCCGTCTCCTCGTCCCCCCGTCCGGTCCGCCCGGTTCCCGGCTGTGGACACGCACGGGCCGGAGCGTCACCCGTGCCGGACAAGACGGGCAACCGGGATGATCGCGGCATGATGCGAACCGACGGGTACCCGCTCGATCACCGGGAGGCCGAGGCGGCGGAGCGCCTCGACGCCTTCGCCGATCTGTTCGATCCCCTCACGTTCCGGTACCTCGAGACGGTCGGCGTCGGACCCGGCTGGGGCTGCTGGGAGGTCGGCGCCGACGGTACCTCCGTGGTGTCCCGGCTCGCCAAGAAGGTCGGGCCGACCGGACGGGTGCTGGTCACCTCCACCGACACCGCCCGGCTCGCCCCGGTCGACCGCCCGCCGGTGGAGGTACGCGTCCACGACATCGGCACGGAGGAGCCGCCGGCGGGCGGCTTCGACCTGGTGCACCTCCGGCTCCCGCTCATCGACGCGGCGCATCACGAGCGTGCGGTGCGGTCGGTGATCGGGGCCGCCCCGCTCCAGGCCGCCGCGACGCGTGCCGCCAGTCGTACGTTGCCCCGGACCGCCGCGAGGTTGGCGGCGAGGGAGGCGCCGTCGGTGTGGCGCCCCAGGTGGTCGAGCAGGAACGGAGTGACGGCCTGGCCGGTGACCCCCTCCGCCTCGCACGCGCGCAGCGCCTCGTCCAGCACGCGCGCGTGCACCCCGGGGTCCAACTGCTCCTTCTCGGGCACCGGGTTGGCCACGATCAGCGCCGACCCGGGCCCACCGAGCGCGTCCTGTGCCCGCATGACCCCGGCCACCTGCTCCGGGGTGTCCAGCCGCCAGTCCACGGGGTGCCCCGAGTCCGACAGGTAGAAGCCGGGGAAGCGGTCCGTGCCGTACCCGGCGACCGCGACCCCGAGGGTCTCCAGTCGCTGCAGCGTCGCCGGTACGTCCAGGATCGACTTCACCCCCGCGCACACCACGGTGATCCGGGTCCGGGCGAGGAGCCCCAGGTCGGCCGACTCGTCCTGCGTCACGGTCCACTCGCGGTGCACCCCGCCGAGCCCGCCGGTCGCGAAGACCCGTACGCCCGCCAGCGCCGCGAGCAGGGCGGTGGCCGACACCGTGGTGGCGCCGCTCGCCCCGGAGGCCACCGCGAGCGGCAGATCACGATGGCCGAGCTTGCGGATGCCGTTCTCATGGGCGACCCGCTCCAGCTGTTCCTCGTCCAGGCCGATCCGGGGCCGCCCGTCCAGCACCGCGATCGTGGCGGGTACGGCACCCTCCTGCCGCACCGCCGCCTCCAGCTCCGTCGCCACCCGGAGGTTGCGCGGCCGGGGCAGCCCGTGCGCGATGATCGTGGACTCCAGGGCCACCACCGGCCGACGCGCGGCGATGGCCTCCCGTACCTCTTCGGACACCGTCAGGGTCACGCGCCGTCTCCCGTCTGTCGCTCCTCCCCCATCCCTGGCGGGCCGGGCGCCGGGACAAACCTCTTGCGCCCCGCCACGGACGTCACCGAGCCTGGGACCCATGACGGACAGCACGGCACGTCTCGACCACGTCGTCCTCTGGGTGCGCGACCCGATCGCCGCCACCGGCTTCTACGAGGAGGCGGTCGGCCTGGAACCGGTCAGGCTCACCGACTTCGCCGCGGGCGAGGTGCCCTTCCCCTCGGTACGGGTCAACGAGGAGACCCTCCTCGACCTCATGCCGCTCACCATGGCGGAACGGATGACGATGCTCCCCGGCGCGGCCGACAGCTCCGGCCACCCCGTCAACCACGTCTGCCTGTCCCTGCCCGCCGACGACTTCGAGGCACTGCGCGGCCGCCTCGCGGAACGCTCCGTACCGGTGACGGACTTCTCGCACGACTCCTTCGGGGCGCGCGGCCCGGCCAGGCGCAGCTTCTACTTCCGCGACCCCGACGGCAACGTGCTCGAAGCGCGCCACTATGACTGACGCAGCCTGACGCGGGCTGACACGACCGACGAGCCCGTCAGAAGAGCGGCTCGGGCAGCACGCCCTCCAGCGCGAGCAGCCGGCGCTTGGTCTCCACCCCGCCCCCGAACCCGCCGATGCCGCCGTCGCTCTCCACCACCCGGTGGCAGGGCACGACCACCGGCAGCGGATTGGCGCCCATCGCCATGCCGACGGCCTGGGCGCCGCCGGGCTGACCGGCCCGTCCGGCCAGATCGCCGTACCCGACGACCGTGCCGTACGGAACACCGGAGGCCAGCTCCCGCAGGACCTCGCGGTTGAAGCCCGAGCTCCCCGAGACCAGCGACCAGTCCAGCGGCAGGTCGAAGTCGTGGAGCTCGCCCGCGAAGTACGCCTCGACCTGGCGTATCGCCTCGGTCAGCAGCGGGGAGCCGGGGTCCTCGACGGGCTCGGTGCCGAGCCGGGACGCCAGCCGCTCCAGCGCGCCGTCGCGCACCTCGTCGGTGGCGTGGAACACGACGTTGACCAGGCCCTCACGGGTCGCGGCCAGCAGCAGCGGGCCGATGCCGGTGCCGACGACCGCCCACACGACCCGCTGCTCGTACTGCCCATGGCTGTCCATGCGCCCCACCGTACGACCCGCCACTGACAACGCCGGGCGCGAAGAACGGCGAAGAACCGCGAAGGGCACCGTGCGTCAGCCGTCAGCCGTCCACCGCGTCCCGCACCACGTCGGGCTTGTTGCTGATGATCCCGTCGACCCCGAATCCCGCGACCCGCCGGGCCGCCGCCGCGTCGTTCACGGTCCAGGTGAGGACCTCCAGCGGCTCGTCGTGCGGCCCGTGGAAGGCCTGGACCGCCGCGACGTAGGCGCCGGACAGCGAGGTGTGCGGGGGGTTGATCTGGTCGGCGAAGTCCGCGTACGCGGGCAGGTCGCTCATCGGGGGCGCACCGATGAAACCGGTCTTCACCCCGGGCTTCAGCTCATGGACGGTCCGCACGCTGTCCGCGCTGAAGCTCTGCACGACCAGCCGGTCGCTCAGGTGCGCGCGGTCGAGCCACCCCTCGTTGCTCAGGACCTTCAAGGTCTCCTGCTCGATGCCGGGATACAGTTCCGGGCTCTTGAGCTCCAGCAGCAGCTTCTGGTCGTGCTGCTCCACGCGCCGCACGACCTGCTCCAGCGTCGGCACCCGCGTGCCCGCGTACGCGGGGTCGAACCAGCTGCCCGCGTCGAGACGGGCGATCTCCGCGGCGGTGAAGTCCTTCACCTTCCACGGCGACCGGCCGGGGAAGACCGTCTCGACGTCCGTGGTGCGCGCCAGGCTGTCGTCGTGCAGGACGACGAGTTCACCGTCCTTGGTGCGCTGGACGTCGTTCTCCACCCATTCGATGTCGAGTGCGGCGGCCTCGTCGACGGCTGCCAGTGTGTTCTCGGGCGCGTATCCGGAGGCGCCCCGGTGGGCGACCACCACGGGCGGTGTGCCGCTGCCGGCGGCACGCGCGGGGGAGAGGGGGAGCAGGAGAGCGGTGGTTCCCAGGAGCGCGGTGGTCGAGGCGACAACGGCGCGCATGTGCATGCGGACTCCTCGCGTCGAGCGATCAGGTCGTTCCGGTCATTTCAGATATTTCAGACATCTCAAGCAACACGGACAGTTCAACTCTGACAGCAGAAGGTCAACGCGGGACGGGCGCAGGATGACCACGAATTGAACGGCCTTGTCCCAACTCCGCACACTGGAGCCGCACAAGTGAGGCAAGGGCGTGTTTCTTTGCCCGGGCAGTCGTTCGGCCGTTCCGGTGGCAGTCATACTCTCTGCGTCAACCCTGACCGCCGAGCGGTCCTGGGAGGGGGGTTCACGACACACGATTCCGGGACGCGAACGGCGGGAAAGGGCAGCCGAGCATGCAGAGCACGGTCGACGGATTCAGCTACGGCATGGTCACACCGGTGGCGGCCTTCCTCATGGCCTGCCTCGGCGGCGCCCTGGGCCTGCGGTGCGCCACCAGGCCCCTCGTGGTGGCCCGGTCCTGGCGCCCCGGCTGGCTGGCCCTGGGCGCGGCGGCCATCGCCTCCGGCATATGGACGATGCACTTCATCGCGATGATGGGCTTCACGATCGAGGGAACGCCCATCCACTACGACCGCCTGATGACGCTCGCCAGCCTGGGCGTCGCCCTCGTCATGGTGGGCATCGGGATCTTCATCGTCGGCTACCGGGGCGCGACCGGGACGCCGCTGTTCACCGGGGGCACCATCACCGGTCTCGGCATCGCCTCCATGCACTACCTGGGCATGGCCAGCATGAGCCTCGACGGAACGCTGGAGTACGACACGCTCACCGTCGCCGCTTCCGTCGCCATCGCCATGGTCGCCGCCACCGCCGCCCTGTGGGCGGCCGGACAGGTCAAAGGCTTCCTGTGGGGCGTGGGGGCGAGTCTCGTCATGGGCCTCGCGGTCACCGGCATGCACTACACCGGCATGGCCGCCCTGGAGGTCCACGTCCACGGAACGGCCGCCCCCGCCGAGGGAGAGTCCGCGGCCTCCCTGCTCGCGCCCATGATGCTCGGCCCGCTCGTCCTCCTCGTCCTGGCCGGCGTCGTGGTGATCTTCGATCCACTGCTGATCATGGGGCGGCGCAGCCCGGCCCCCGCCGAGCACAAGCCCGGCGTCCCCGCCCACCACCGGCACCACTCCGCCTCCGCCTCCTCCATTCCGACCCGTCTTCGGCCGCGCACCCGCGGCCCCGCCGAGCACCGTTCCCGCACCCCGCAGAAGCGCTGACCGCAGCCCTCTGCCGGGCTGACCGGCACCCGTTGTCAGTGGCGGGTCGTACGGTGGGTGACATGCGGCCCGTTTCCCAGATCGAACGCACGGTGGCGCCCTTCGAGGTCGTCAGCCCCTACCAGCCCAGCGGCGACCAGCCGGCGGCCATCGCCGACCTCGCCCGGCGCATCGAAGCCGGTGAGAAGGACGTCGTCCTCCTGGGCGCGACCGGCACCGGCAAGTCCGCCACCACCGCGTGGATGATCGAGAAGCTCCAGCGCCCCACCCTGGTGATGGCGCCGAACAAGACGCTGGCCGCCCAGCTGGCCAACGAGTTCCGCGAACTGCTCCCGAACAACGCGGTCGAATACTTCGTCTCGTACTACGACTACTACCAGCCCGAGGCGTACGTCCCGCAGTCGGACACCTACATCGAGAAGGACTCCTCGATCAACGAGGAGGTCGAGCGGCTGCGCCACTCCGCGACCAACTCCCTGCTCACCCGCCGCGACGTCGTCGTGGTCGCCTCCGTCTCCTGCATCTACGGCCTCGGCACCCCGCAGGAGTACGTCGACCGCATGGTGCCGCTCCGCGTCGGCGAGGAGTTCGACCGGGACGAGCTGCTGCGCCGCTTCGTGGACATCCAGTACACGCGCAACGACCTGGCCTTCACCCGCGGCACCTTCCGCGTCCGCGGCGACACCATCGAGATCTTCCCGGTCTACGAGGAGCTCGCCGTCCGCATCGAGATGTTCGGCGACGAGATCGAGGCACTCTCCACGCTCCACCCGGTCACCGGCGAGATCATCAGCGACGACCAGCAGCTGTACGTCTTCCCCGCCTCCCACTACGTCGCCGGTCCCGAGCGCATGGAGCGGGCCGTGGGCGACATCGAGAAGGAGCTCACCGAGCGCCTGGCCGAGCTGGAGAAGCAGGGCAAGCTCCTGGAGGCCCAGCGTTTGCGGATGCGCACCACCTACGACCTCGAGATGCTCCGCCAGATCGGCAGCTGCTCCGGCGTGGAGAACTACTCGATGCACTTCGACGGCCGCCTCCCCGGCTCCCCGCCGAACACCCTGATGGACTACTTCCCGGAGGACTTCCTCCTGGTCATCGACGAGTCGCATGTCACCGTGCCGCAGATCGGCGCCATGTACGAGGGAGACGCCTCGCGCAAGCGCACCCTCGTCGACCACGGCTTCCGGCTCCCCTCCGCGTTGGACAACCGCCCGCTGAAGTGGGAGGAGTTCCAGGAGCGTATCGGCCAGGCCGTGTACCTGTCGGCCACCCCCGGCCCGTACGAGCTCTCCCGCTCGGACGGGGTCGTCGAGCAGATCATCCGCCCCACCGGCCTGGTCGATCCGGAGGTCGTCGTCAAGCCCACCGAGGGCCAGATCGACGACCTGGTGCACGAGATCCGCACCCGCGTGGAGAAGGACGAACGCGTCCTGGTCACCACGCTCACCAAGAAGATGGCCGAGGACCTCACCGACTACTTCCTCGAACTCGGCATCCAGGTGCGCTATCTCCACAGCGACGTCGACACCCTGCGCCGGGTCGAGCTGCTGCGGGAGCTGCGCAGCGGCGACTACGACGTCCTCGTCGGCATCAACCTGCTGCGGGAGGGCCTCGACCTGCCCGAGGTGTCCCTGGTGGCGATCCTCGACGCCGACAAGGAGGGCTTCCTGCGCTCCGGCACCTCCCTGATCCAGACCATCGGCCGGGCCGCGCGCAATGTCTCCGGCCAGGTCCACATGTACGCCGACAAGATCACCCCGGCGATGGAGAAGGCCATCGACGAGACCAACCGCCGCCGGGAGAAGCAGGTCGCCTACAACCAGGCCAACGGCATCGACCCCCAGCCGCTCCGCAAGAAGATCAACGACATCGTCGCGCAGATCGCCCGCGAGGACATCGACACCGAGCAGCTGCTCGACTCCGGCTACCGCAAGGCCAAGAAGGACGGTGGCGCGGCCAAGGCGCCCGTGCCCGCGCTCGGCAAGGCCACCAAGGGCACGAAGGGTGCGAAGGGCAGGGCCAAGGGCGCCGAGCCGGTGCCCACCGACCGCCCCGCGGCCGAACTCGCCGAGCAGATCGAGGAGCTGACCTCGCGGATGCGGGCAGCCGCCGCCGACCTCCAGTTCGAGATCGCGGCCCGGCTGCGCGACGAGGTATCCGAGATGAAGAAGGAACTGCGCCAGATGCGCGAGGCCGGCCTGTCCTGAGGGCGCCGGGCTCGTGCGGTTCTCCGCCCCGCACGGACTGTGTTGCAACACCGACACAAAGTGCGGACCGGGGTGCGTCACCGTCCGTGCCCCTGCGTAGGGTTCTGGGCAACCGCGGTTTCGCGGCAACAGGGGAAGTCCGAGAGGGGAATCAGCGCGTGACCGTCAACATGACCAAGGGCCAGGCCATCAGTCTGCAGAAGAACGACGGCGGCAGCCTGACCGCGGTTCGTATGGGTCTCGGCTGGCAGGCGGCCCCCCGCCGCGGCCTGTTCGGCTCGCGTACCCGGGAGATCGACCTGGACGCCTCCGCCGTCCTGTTCGCCGACAAGCAGCCGGTCGACGTCGTCTTCTTCCGCCACCTGGTGAGCGACGACGGCTCCGTGCGCCACACCGGCGACAACCTCGTCGGCGGCGTCGGCCAGGGCGGCGACGACGAGGCCATCCTCGTCGACCTGTCCCGTGTCCCGGTCCACATCGACCAGATCGTCTTCACCGTGAACTCCTTCACGGGCCAGACCTTCCAGGAGGTGCAGAACGCGTTCTGCCGGCTCGTCGACGAGACCAACGGCCAGGAACTGGCCCGCTACACGCTGGCCGGCGGCGGCGCCTACACGGCCCAGCTCATGGCCAAGGTGCACCGCTCGGGCACGGGCTGGACGATGACGGCCCTCGGCAACCCGGCCAACGGCCGTACCTTCCAGGACCTGATGCCGGCGATCCTGCCGGTGCTCTGACCAGCACCGCACGCGACCACCGCACCGCACGCGACACAGGGGGACGAGGGCAATGACGGCTGAGCTGGTGCGGGGGCAGAACCACCCGCTCTCCCGGTCCCGTCTCGAGATCCGGGTCTCGGCCGGTACGCCGATCGTGACCGCGGCCGCGCTCGGCGACGAGAGCGGCCGGATCCACGGGGTGGAGTGGGTGGCCCACCCGGGCGCGCCCACCCGGCCCGGTCTGGAGGTGTCGCGGCAGGCCGCGGCCGACCACCGCCTCGCGGTGGACCTGGACGCGCTGGCGGACGCGGTCCACCGTGTCAGCGTGCTGCTCGCCCTGCCCGCCGCGGCCGACGGCCGGGGCCCCACCCGCTTCGGCGCCGTCGCCGCCCCCTTCGTCGCGGTCACCGGACCGGACGGCACCGAAGTGGCCAGCTACACCGTCACCGGCCTGGACACCGAGTCGGCCGTCGTCGCCCTGGAGCTCTACCGGCGCCAGGGCGCCTGGAAGGTCCGTGCGGTCGGCCAGGGCTACGCCGGGGGCCTGACCGAACTCTTCACCGACCAGGGCCTGCCCCGGGCGCGGCAGCTCGCGGGCGACATCGACGAAGCGGTCGCGCGGGGCCTCGTCCGCTCCGTCCAGGCACCCCCGTCCCGTCCGTCCGACGGCGACCGCTCCCGGCAGACGGCCGCCCCGGCCCGCCACCCCGACCAGGGCGCCGGCAGCACACCACAGGCACAGGGCACCCCCGACCCCGTGCCGCCCGCGTACGGCGGTCAGGCTGCCGGCCCGCCGGGGCAGGGCGGACCGCAGCCGGCGTACCCCGGGGGAGCCGCCGACCCGTCCGCGGCGACCACCGGCGGTCCGATCGACTACAGCCACCCCCGCCGGCGGAACGCCGCTCCGCCGCCGCCCCCGCCGGCCGCGCCCCCGGCCCAGCCGGGACGACCCGCCCAGCCCGTCGCCGGTGACGCGACCGGCTGGTCCATGGACGAGCGCCTCTACAACCAGGTCTGGGGCATGTTCGAGGACCTGGCCCGTACCACCGCCGCCTACCGCAGCGCCGTCGACTTCGCCGAGTCACGCATGGACAAGGAGCTGGAACAGGTCCTGTCCGACCCGCGCAGCCGGATCGGGAGCCAGGGCGACGCCGCGCGCGAGGCGGCCAGGGCACGGCAGGCCCAGCTCGTCGACCAGGCGAGGGAGGTCTTCGACCGGGACCTCGCCCAGCTCGTCGCCGAGGCCGAGGTCGTCGAGCCCGCCCTCCCGCCGGCCTACGCGCGCTGGGACAACCCCGTCTGGCACGCCTACCGGGTGCCGATGGAGATCCCCATGGCGCTGCGCCTGGGCGACCTCCGGCTGCCCGAGGCCGACCGCCTCCGCATCCCGATGCTGCTCCGGCTGCCGCTGGAACGCGGTCTGTGGATCGACAGCGGACGGGCCGACGCGCAGGCCGAGTCGTTCACCGACCCCCACGACATGCGACGCCTCGCCGTGGAGACGGCCGTGTCCCACGCGGCCCGGCTGCTCGCCGTCCATCCGGCGGGCGAGTTCACCGTGCACGTCATCGACCCGGCCGGGTCGGGCGCGCAGCCGCTGGCACCGCTGACGCGGACGGGTGTGCTGGCGGCCCCGCCCGCCCGGGGCGCCGCGGGCGTCGCGGAGGTCCTGGGCCGGCTCACCCAGCGGGTCGACCTGGTGCAGATGGCACTGCGCGGCGGAGCGGCCGACTCGCTGCCGCCCGGCTTCGACACCTCCCAGCACCTGCTGATCGTCAACGACTTCCCGCACGGCTTCGACGACCGTGCCGTGAACCAGTTGCGGTACCTCGCCGACGAGGGCCCGTCCGTCGGCGTCCACCTGATGATGGTCGCCGACCGTGAGGAGTCCGCCGGCTACGGCCCGCTGCTCGACCCGCTGTGGCGTGCGCTGCTGCGGCTGACACCGGTCGCCGACAGCCATCTGGCCGACCCCTGGGTCGGGCACGCCTGGACGTACGAGCCCCCGTCGGTGCCGCCCGGCAGCCAGGTCCTCCAGCAGGTGCTCACCCGGGTCGCCGAGGCCCGCCGCGCCTGGGGGCCCTGACCGCGCCCCGGTCCGCCCGGGCGGGCGTGTTCCGCCCCTTGGAACGAGTGCCCATGGCACCACCTCCCATCTGGCACTTTGGTCTTTCTTTTACCCACCTCTTTACCAATCCTTGGGCATGAGGGTAAAGTTTTCCGCACGGAGGGGAGTACTCCCTGCCTGTGCGGCGACCCCGTCAATACGGATCAGACCGACCTGATCCCGGGGCGTCGGCCCGAGGTGTTGTCCGGCGCTGCTTTCGAAGGCCGGAACCCGGGTGGAAGAGACCTCCGGCAGCGACGACGCTGACTTTTGCCGTGAGACGTATCTGCCGGAGGCGTAGTGGATGTTTCCCTGACCCTGTGGGTCCTGACCATCGTGGGCCTTGCCGCCCTCATCGCGGTCGATTTCTTCATCGGCCGCAAGCCGCACGACGTGTCGATCAAGGAAGCCGGGATCTGGACCATCGTCTGGATCGTCCTGGCCGTGCTCTTCGGGCTCGGCCTGCTGGTCTTCGGCGGTGGCCAGCCCGCCGGTGAGTTCTTCGCCGGCTTCATCACCGAGAAGTCGCTGAGCGTCGACAACCTCTTCGTCTTCGTTCTGATCATGACGAAATTCGCGGTGCCCTCGCAGTACCAGCAGCGGGTGCTCCTCGTCGGTGTGCTCATCGCCCTGGTGCTGCGGGCCGTCTTCATCGCCGCGGGCGCCGCGATCATCGCCAACTTCTCGTGGATCTTCTACATCTTCGGCGCCTTCCTCATCTGGACCGCGTGGAAGCTCATCAAGGAGGCCCGCGCCCCCGAAGAGGAGGAGGAGTTCGAGGAGAACAAGCTCCTCAAGGCCGCCGAGCGCCGGTTCGGCGTGGCCGACCGGTACCACGGCACCAAGCTGTGGATCGAGCAGAACGGCAAGCGGGTCATGACCCCGATGCTGGTCGTGATGCTCGCCATCGGCACCACCGACGTGCTCTTCGCGCTCGACTCGATCCCCGCGATCTTCGGCCTGACCCAGGACCCGTACATCGTGTTCACCGCGAACGCGTTCGCCCTGATGGGCCTCAGGCAGCTGTACTTCCTCCTCGGCGGCCTGCTGAGCAAGCTGGTCCACCTGGCCTACGGCCTGTCGATCATCCTCGGCTTCATCGGCGTGAAGCTGGTGCTGCACGCGCTGCACGAGTCCGGGGTGCACGTTCCCGTGATCAGCATCCCGGTGTCGCTGGGCGTGATCTGCTCCGTCCTGATCGTCACCACGATCACCAGCCTGCGGGCCTCCAAGAAGCAGGCCCAGGCCGAGGGCTCCGCCGACAAGAACAGCATCGACGTCTGACCCAGTCCGTAACCGAACAGGAAATCTCCGGGAGCGGGGCGCGGCCCACAGCCGAGCACCGCTCCCGGTGTCTGCCTGTCTCCCGCCGGATCACGACAGAAGACCTCAGCGGAAGGAATCGCAGCCACACTCGCTGCCGCCCGTCACCGACCATCCCTCCAGCAGTAGAGGAGATCATGCGCGACAACGACCACCCCAGAACGACGAGGAACGTGGAAGCGATGGGGCTCGCCGGACACCGGCGGGGCCGGCCGTACTGCCCGAGACCCACCGGCAGCACGGACATCGAAGCAGCCCGTGTGACGAGCGGGTCGGCAGAGTTCGGAGAGACCGGAATGCGACGCTCGTGCACCTCCGAGAGCCTTGCTTCATGAACAGGTGGGTCAAAGGGCTGACGGACCGGTGGACGACCGTGGTGCCGGTGCTCGCCGGGGTGCTCCTGCTGTTCACCTGGGGACGCGAACTGCCCGGAGCGGTCGTCGCCGTGGCGGTCGTCGTGCTGGCGGCAGCGGTGCTGGCCGCCGTGCACCACGCGGAGGTGGTGGCCCACCGGGTCGGTGAACCCTTCGGTTCGCTGGTCCTCGCGGTCGCCGTCACGATCATCGAGGTCGCGCTGATCGTCACCTTGATGATCGACGGGGGGCCCGAGACCGCTTCCCTGGCCAGGGACACCGTCTTCGCAGCCGTGATGATCACCTGTAACGGCATTCTCGGCCTGAGTCTTCTGGTCGGCTCACTGCGTCACGGCATGGCCGTCTTCAATCCGGAAGGCGCCAGTGCGGCGCTCGCCACGGTGGCGACGCTGGCGGGGCTCACCCTCGTGCTGCCGACGTTCACCACCAGCAAGCCCGGGCCGGAGTTCTCCGCGGTGCAACTCACCTTCGCCGCGGTCACCTCACTGATCCTCTACGGCTTGTTCGTCGCCACCCAGACCGTTCGACATCGTGACTACTTCCTGCCCGTACAGAAGCTGGGCAAGCAGGGCATGCCGGTCACGAAGGTCGAGGACGAGGACGAGCACGCCGTCGCACCCTCCAACCGCACCGCGCTGATCAGCCTCGGTCTGCTCGGCCTGGCCCTGGTCGGAGTGGTCGGCCTTGCCAAAGGAGTCTCGCCCGCCATCGAGTCCGGCGTATCGGCTGCCGGGCTGCCCCATGCCGTCGTCGGTGTGATCATCGCGCTGCTGGTCCTGCTCCCCGAGACCATCGCGGCCGTGCGGGCCGCGCGGCGCAATCGCGTGCAGACCAGTGTCAATCTCGCGCTCGGTTCGGCGATGGCCAGTATCGGACTGAGCATCCCCGCGGTCGCGATCGCGTCCTTCTGGCTCTCCGGTCCGCTCGTTCTGGGCCTCGGCAACACCCACATGGTGCTGCTCGCCCTGACCGTGATGGTCGGCGTCCTGACCGTACGCCCCGGCCGGGCCACACCGCTCCAGGGCGGGGTGCACCTGGTGATCCTGGCCGCCTATCTCGAACTGGCGCTCAACCCGTAACACCGATCCGACCCGTGGCACCGATCGCGGAACCGCCTCCGGGCGGGCGCGCGCCCCGCGGCACACGCGCGGGCGCACCCCCGCCCGGAGGCGGTTCCGTCGGCACCCCCGGGGGCCCGGCATGCGCCCGGGACACCGTGATAGACCGGTCCGAGCAGCGTTCCGGCGACGACCGGCCGCTGTGACCGGCTTCACGCCGGTTCATGAACATTTCATGCCCGTTTCATCGCGAACCTTCCGGACCGGAGGAACTGTGCGCCGCAACCTGGCCGATGCCCCGATCATGATTCTCAACGGCCCCAATCTGAACCTGCTCGGGCAGCGTCAGCCGGAGATCTACGGCTCCGAGACACTCACCGACGTCGAGGCGCTGTGCGTCGAGGCGGCGGGCGCGCACGGGGGCACGGTGGACCTGCGGCAGTCCAACCACGAGGGCCAGTTGGTGGACTGGATCCACGAGGCGCGGCTGAACCACTGCGGCATCGTGATCAACCCCGGTGCCTACTCGCACACCTCCGTCGCGATCCTCGACGCCCTCAACACCTGTGACGGCCTGCCCGTGGTGGAGGTCCACATCTCCAACATCCACCGGCGCGAGTCCTTCCGGCACCACTCCTACGTCTCGCTGCGGGCCGACGGGGTCATCGCGGGGTGCGGGGTGCAGGGCTACGTGTTCGCCGTGGAGCGCATCGCTGCGCTGGCCGGCCCGGGCAGGGCACCGGCGTAGGCCCCGCAACCCGTACCGCCCGTCCGCCGCGTCGCCCGGTGGCGCTCACCAGCCCCGGGCGCGCCACTCCGGCAGATGCGGGCGTTCCGCGCCCAGCGTGGTGTCGTCGCCGTGTCCGGGGTAGACCCAGGTCTCGTCCGGGAGCACGTCGAAGATCTTGGTCTCCACGTCGTGGATCAGGCTGGCGAACGCCTTCGGATCCTTGTGGGTGTTGCCCACACCGCCCGGGAACAGGCAGTCCCCCGTGAACACATGGGGGTGCCCGTGTGGATCGTCGTAGACGAGGGCGATCGAGCCGGGCGTGTGGCCGACGAGACGGCGCGCGGTGAGCTCCACCCGCCCCACCCGGATCGTGTCGCCGTCGTCGACCAGGACGTCCGTCGGCACCGGGATGCCCTCGGCGTCGTCCCGGCCCGCGTGGGTGCGCGCGCCGGTGGCCGCCACGACCTGGGCGAGCGCCTGCCAGTGGTCGCCGTGCCGGTGGGTGGTGACGACGGACGCGATGCCGTCGTCACCGATCGAGCCCAGCAGGGTGTCCGCGTCGTTGGCCGCGTCGATCAGCAACTGCTCGTCGGTGGCCCGGCAACGCAGCAGATAGGCGTTGTTGTCCATGGGCCCGACCGCGATCTTGGTGATCATCAGGTCCTTGAGTTCGTGCACGTCGGCCGGTCCGCCGACCGTCACCTGCCCGCTGTAGGTCATGGCGGCCAGCCTATATCGGAGGAAGGGTGGGCAGCGGGCCGTTCTTCACCGTCAGGCCGGAGCCGTCGCGGCGTCCGGCGAGCCAGCCGAGCAGGTCGGCGGCCGGGCCCTCCACCTCGACCTCGACCGGGCCGTCCGGCGCCCCGCCGCCGGTGGTCCAGGCCCGGCCGTCACTCGTGGTCAGCCGCGTCGTGGGCACGTCCTGGCGGCCCCTGAACCGCGCCACCAGGAAGCGGATCTCCCGTTCGGTGAACTCCGCCGAAAGATCCTCCAGCTCGTAGCCGATGCCGAGGTCCACGTGGTGCAGCTCCACCTCGATCAGGCGCCGGAACGGCACCCGGGCCGCCCGGTCCGTGACCCCGTTGCGCAGTGCCACGGTGCGGGACCAGTCCGCAGGCGCCGCGCCCACCTCCTGGAAGCGGGCGCCGGTGTCCCGCAGGTCCGCCAGCTGGACGTCGAGGGGGCGCGGGGCGTCCCGCTCGATGTCGGCCTCCCGGGCTTCGGCGGAGGGGTACATCGGACGCCCCTCCAGGACGTTCACGAGGGCGTCCGCGTTGCGGGCCAGGTGAGCCAGCACATGTCCACGCGTCCAGCCGGGAAGCCGTGACGACTGGGTCACAGCGGCGTTGTCCAGTGCGCCGAGCGCGTTGAGCAGCCGTTCGGTCGCGTCATGTACAGACGCCAGGTCATGAGCGTGATCGGTCATGGGGTCGACCCTAGTCTCGCCACACCTTCGGGTGAAGGTGGCGAAGAAGGACCGTAAATCGAATGCACGTGCTATAAGGTCGTGCCTGGCGTCGGGCATGCTGGAGAGCCGGGGATTGTTGTCAACCCGTGAATCCGACCGGCGTTGTCAGTGGCTCGCCCTAGTGTGAGAAAGCACGGGGGTCCCGCCCCTGTCACTTCTCTCAAGAAAGGTGCGGACCGGCGTGGCCGACCGTCTCATCGTCCGTGGAGCGCGCGAGCACAACCTCAAGAACGTCTCGCTCGACCTCCCCCGCGACTCGCTCATCGTCTTCACGGGTCTGTCGGGGTCGGGCAAGTCCTCGCTGGCCTTCGACACGATCTTCGCCGAGGGCCAGCGGCGCTATGTGGAGTCGCTCTCCTCGTACGCCCGGCAGTTCCTCGGCCAGATGGACAAGCCGGACGTCGACTTCATCGAGGGCCTGTCCCCGGCGGTCTCCATCGACCAGAAGTCGACCTCGCGCAACCCGCGCTCCACGGTCGGCACCATCACCGAGGTCTACGACTACCTGCGGCTGCTCTTCGCGCGCATCGGCAAGCCGCACTGCCCCGAGTGCGCCCGGCCCATCTCGCGCCAGTCGCCACAGGCCATCGTCGACCGGGTGCTGGAGCTGCCGGAGGGCAGTCGCTTCCAGGTGCTCTCCCCACTGGTGCGTGAGCGCAAGGGCGAGTTCGTCGACCTCTTCGCCGACCTCCAGACCAAGGGCTACTCCCGCGCGCGGGTGGACGGCGAGACCGTCCAGCTCTCCCACCCGCCCACGCTGAAGAAGCAGGAGAAGCACACCATCGAGGTGGTCGTCGACCGCCTCACGGTGAAGGGCAGCGCCAAGCGCCGTCTCACCGACTCCGTCGAGACCGCGCTCGGCCTGTCCGGCGGCATGGTCGTGCTCGACTTCGTCGACCTCCCGGAGGACGACCCCGAGCGCGAGCGCATGTTCTCCGAGCACCTGTACTGCCCGTACGACGACCTGTCCTTCGAGGAGCTGGAGCCCCGCTCCTTCTCCTTCAACTCGCCCTTCGGCGCCTGCCCCGAGTGCACCGGCATCGGCACGCGCATGGAGGTCGACCCGGAGCTGATCGTCCCCGACGAGGAGAAGAGCCTCGACGAGGGCGCCATCCACCCCTGGTCGCACGGCCACACCAAGGACTACTTCGCCCGTCTGATCGGCGCCCTCGCCGACGCGTTGGGCTTCCGGACGGACATCCCCTTCGCCGGTCTGCCGCAGCGCGCGAAGAAGGCCCTGCTCAACGGCCACAAGACCCAGGTCGAGGTCCGCTACCGCAACCGGTACGGGAGGGAGCGCCGGTACACGACGGCCTTCGAGGGCGCCATCCCCTTCGTCAAGCGCCGGCACAGCGAGGCCGAGAGCGACTCCAGCCGCGAGCGCTTCGAGGGCTACATGCGCGAGGTGGCCTGCCCCTCCTGTGCGGGTACCCGCCTCAAGCCCATCGTTCTCGCCGTCACCGTCATGGAGAAGTCGATCGCCGAGGTCTCGGCCATGTCGATCAGCGAGTGCGCGAACTTCCTCGGCGCCCTGAAGCTCACCGCCCGCGACAAGAAGATCGCCGAGCGCGTGCTGAAGGAGGTTAACGAGCGGCTGCGCTTCCTGGTCGACGTCGGCCTCGACTACCTCTCGCTGAACCGCGCCGCGGGCACGCTCTCCGGTGGCGAGGCCCAGCGCATCCGCCTGGCCACCCAGATCGGCTCCGGCCTGGTGGGCGTCCTGTACGTCCTCGACGAGCCGTCCATCGGCCTGCACCAGCGCGACAACCACCGGCTGATCGAGACCCTGGTCAGGCTGCGCGACATGGGCAACACGCTCATCGTCGTCGAGCACGACGAGGACACCATCAAGGTCGCCGACTGGATCGTCGACATCGGTCCGGGCGCCGGTGAGCACGGCGGCAATGTCGTGCACAGCGGCGCCCTGAAGGAACTGCTGGACAACGCGGAGTCGCAGACCGGCCAGTACCTGTCCGGCAAGAAGGCCATCCCGCTGCCGGACGTCCGCCGCCCGCACGACCCGGCACGCCGACTCACGGTGCACGGCGCCCGCGAGAACAACCTCCAGGACATCGACGTGTCCTTCCCGCTGGGGGTGTTCACCGCGGTCACCGGAGTCTCCGGCTCCGGCAAGTCCACCCTGGTCAACGACATCCTGTACACCCATCTGGCCCGCGAGCTGAACGGCGCCCGCAGCGTCCCCGGCCGGCACACGCGGGTGGACGGCGACGATCTCGTCGACAAGGTCGTGCATGTCGACCAGTCGCCCATCGGCCGCACCCCGCGTTCCAACCCGGCGACGTACACCGGCGTCTTCGACCACGTCCGCAAGCTGTTCGCCGAGACGACCGAGGCCAAGGTCCGCGGCTACCTGCCCGGCCGCTTCTCCTTCAACGTCAAGGGCGGACGCTGCGAGAACTGCGCGGGCGACGGCACCATCAAGATCGAGATGAACTTCCTCCCGGACGTGTACGTCCCGTGCGAGGTCTGCCACGGAGCCCGCTACAACCGGGAGACCCTGGAGGTCCACTACAAGGGAAAGTCCATCGCCGACGTCCTGAACATGCCGATCGAAGAGGCCATGCACTTCTTCGAGGCCGTCCCGGCGATCTCCCGCCACATGAAGACGCTCCACGACGTCGGACTCGGGTACGTCCGGCTGGGCCAGGCCGCCACCACCCTGTCCGGCGGCGAGGCGCAGCGGGTGAAGCTCGCGAGCGAACTGCAGAAGCGCTCCACCGGCCGCACGGTCTACGTCCTGGACGAGCCGACCACGGGCCTGCACTTCGAGGACATCAGCAAGCTGCTGGCGGTCCTCTCCGGCCTGGTCGACAAGGGCAACACGGTCATCGTCATCGAGCACAACCTCGACGTGATCAAGACCGCCGACTGGGTCGTCGACATGGGCCCCGAGGGCGGTGCCGGTGGCGGCCTGGTCGTCGCGGAGGGCACCCCCGAGCAGGTCGCGGCCGTCTCGACCAGCCACACCGGTAAGTTCCTCCGCGAGGTCCTGGGAGCGGAGAGGACCAGCGACGCCGCCTCGGTGCCCGCCCCTCGCAAGACGGCGGCGAAGAAGACGGCCGCCGCCAAGGCCACCCCCCGGAAGACCACGGCGACCGTCAAAGCCGGCGCCAAGGGAACGCCCCGGGCGGCCAAGGCCTGACCCCGCGGTGCCCCGCGGTGCCCGGCGGGAACGTCCCGCGGGGCACCGCGCGACGGCACGGACCGACGGCTCGGACGGTGCGCTCAGCCCGCCAGTTCGTGGGCGTACGGGGGTTCCGCGCCCGCGCGTGAGCAGGTGATCGCCGCCGCGCGGGCCGCGAAACCGAGCACGTCCTTCCAACCGTCCGCGCCCAGAGCGGACGTCCCCCGCTCGCTGAGCGCGTCCCGGGTCGCCAGGCCGTGCAGCAGCGCCGCGTTGACCGTGTCGCCCGCGCCGATCGTGTCCACCACCTCGACCGGCTCACCCGGCACGGAGTACTCGCCGCCGTCCCGGGTGAAGGCGGTCAGCCCGTCACCGCCCCGGGTGACCACGACCGCCGCCGGACCGGCCGCCAGCCACTCCTCGGGAGTGCCGCCGAGCCACCGGGCGTCCTCCTCCGACAGCTTCAGCAGCGACACCGACGGCAGCCACCTCCTGAACCGGGCCCGGTGGGCGTCGGCGTCCGGAACCAGCCCCGGCCGGATGTTGGGATCCAGCGTCGTGAACACGCCGCGCGCGTGAGCGGCGCGCATCAGCTCCTCGTACGCGCTCGCCCCCGGCTCCAGCACGAGCGAGCAGGTGCCGAAGGACACCGCGCGGGTACCGGGCGGCAACGCCCGGGGCGCTGTGAACAACCGGTCCGCGGTCCCCTCCACGTAGAACGAGTAGGCCGCGGAGCCGTCCGCGCCGACCGTGGCGACGGCGAGTGTCGTCGGTTCGTCGCCCCGCTGCACCGCCGAGACCTCCACGCCGGTCCCGCGCAGCCGGTCCAGCAGCGCCTCGCCGAAGGCGTCGCGGGACACCCGGGAGCAGAACGCGGCGGGCGAGCCGAGACGGCCCAGCGCCACCGCCGTGTTGAAGGGGCCGCCGCCGAGCGCCGGGGTCAGTGCCGCGAGCGCACCCGCGCCCCGCGGTACCAGGTCGATCAGTGCCTCACCGGCTACGACGATCACGAGGGGCTCCCTTTCTCGGGCCGCTGGTTCTCGGACTGCTGGGTCTTCTGCTCGGGCCGCCGTGTCCGTGGCGGCTGCGGGGGCCGTGCGCGCTGCTCCGGCCGGTCCGGGCAGCCGCAGGAAGTGCGGTGCACGAAGGCGCAGGGCAGCCGTACCGTCCGCGCGGGTCGGTCCGGCGCGGCGAGACGGTCCAGGAGCACCTGGACGGCCCGGGCGCCGATCTCCCTGCTGGGCTGGGCGATCGCGGTGAGCCGGGGCGAGAACAGGTCCGCCCAGGCGAAGTCGTCGAAGCAGCACAGCGCGATGTCCTCGGGCACCGAGAGACCGTGGGCGCGCAGGGCGCGCAGCGTGCCGATCGTCATGGCGTTGTTGGCGGTGACCAGCGCGGTCGGGGGAGCGTCGAGGGACAGCAGGGCACCGGTGGCCCGTTCGGCGCCGTCCGACTCGGAGTCGCCGTGCACCAGGAGCCGTTCGTCGAACGGCAGCCCCGCGCCCTCGAGGCCGTGCCGGTACCCGCTGATCCGCTCGGACGTGGTGCTGAGCCCCGGCAGCCCCGCCACCAGGGCGATCCGGCGGTGACCGAGTCCGGCGAGGTGCGTGATCAGGCGGGCCACGGGCTCCGCGCTCTCGGCGCAGACCTGGTCGAAGCGCGGGCCGCCGTCCCCCGGGTCCTCGACCACCCGGTCGAGGAACACGGCCGGCACCCGGTGACGCCCGAGGTAGGCGAGGAGCTCGCGCGGATGCGCGGAAGGCGCGACGATCATGCCTTCCACCCGGCGCTCGTGCAGCAGCTGGACGACCTTGCGCTCGTGCTCCGGGTCGTCGTGCGGGTCGGCGATGAGCAGGCTGTAGCCGCTCTCCAGGGCAGCCGCCTCGACACCCTGGAGGATCTCGGTGAAGTACGGGTTGCTGATCGCCGACACCGCGAGCCCGATCGAGCGGGTGCGGGAGGTGACCAGCGAGCGGGCCAGGGTGTTCGGGGTGTAGCCGAGCTCCTCCACGGCGTCCAGGACCGCCTGGCGCGTGTGCGGGAGCACCGGCCGGGTGCCGTTCAGGACGTGCGAGACGGTCGCGACCGAGACACCGGCGCTCCGCGCCACGTCCGTCATGGTCGCCATCGCCCGCCCCTTCCCGTTCCGTGTACCGGCTGCCGGCCGTCCCCGCTCCACCGTGACGAGGAAGGTATCCCATCCGGCGCCGGACGTAAACGCTTGCGTAAACGTTTACGTCCGGCGCCGGAAGCCCGCCCGCCGGGCGGCTCACCCGCTCCCCGCCCGAAAACCGGAACGACCGCCCCCGGTATGGTCGACCTCGTACAACCGTCCGACCAGTGGAGTTCCCATGCCCGGCCGACCCGCCGCGAGCCGTCGTACCGTCCTCAGAGGCGTGGCCCTCACTTCAGTCGCCGGACTCGGCCTCACCGCCTGCGGGGCCCCCGAGGAGAGGCCCGCGCCGCCGACCGGGCCCGTCGAGCTCGGCGCGGAGAGCGAGATCGCTCCGGGGAGCACCAAGTTGTTCCGGGACCACAACATCGTCGTCAGCCGGGGCGCGGACGACTCCTTCACGGCCTACAGCACCGTCTGCACGCACGCGAGTTGCGCCATCGGCAAGCTGGAGGGGACGAAGCTGATCTGCCCCTGCCACGGCAGCGAGTTCGACGCCACCACCGGCAAGGTGCTGCGCGAGCCCGCGGTGGCGCCGCTGACACCGCTCTCCGTGGACGTGCGGAACGGCACGATCGTCGCCGGCCCGCAGGCCTGACCGAGCCGCCCGGCCCGGTCCCCGCCCGGCCTCAGTCCCAGTCCCAGCCGATCCCCACGTACCCCGACCGCAGCCGCGGTTCGACCAGGTGCACCGAACGGTGCAGGTCGCTCACCGCCAGCTCCTGGTGACCGCCGCGCGGTGCCGCCGCGGAGTGCTGGGTGAACCGGTGGCAGCGCGCGGGCAGCACCCCGGCGTCGAAGCACACCTGGAGCGCGTACTGGCCGCCGGGGGAGTCCGCCCCGTGCACGTACTCCCGTGAGACGCCGGCCGTGCCGTCCTCGACGGCGTAGCGGAAGAGGAACGTGTCACCGGCCCGCAGCCGGGTGTCGAAGAGCAGCTCGGCCGCGAGCACGCCGGTGTCCTGCTGGAGGCGGATCCGGCCGGTGCGGCAGTTCTCCAGGGCGTGCACGGTCATCCGGGCCGGCGCGGAACCGGGGTCGCCGTGGTGGACGGCCACGAAGCGGTCGACGCCGTCCCGGTGGGCGCGCACGATGTGGTGCGACTCGCGCTCCGCGAGCTCGCGGTGTGCCCCGATCAGGACCCGCTCGTGGTGCGCCAGGGTGTGCAGCCCGTTGTCCCGCGTGACGCCGAGCTCGGCCAGCAGCCCCGCCAGGACGCCCGAGGCCTCCACCAGTGAGCGGTAGGAGCGGCCCGCCGGGCCGCGGTCCGCCGTCCGGTCGCCGGAATCCGCGAGCAGGCGGATCAGCGACTCCTCCGGCAACTGCAGAATCTCCTCCAGGGCCCGTACGGCGCGCAGCGACTCGGGGCGCTGCGGGCGGCGGGCGCCCTGCTGCCAGTAACTGAGGCTGGTGACGCCCACCTTCACGCCGTGGCGCGACAGGTGGTGCTGCACACGCTGCAGTGGCAGTCCGCGGGCGGCTATCGCGGCCCGCAGGGCGACATGGAAGGGCCCGCCACGCAGGACCGAGTCCAGTTCCGCGGTGGTGGTGTCCGTGTGCGGTGTGGCGTGCGGCATGCAGGGGCCTTTCTCTGAATGTCCACAACGGCTGGTCAGACCGTTCGCTCGGGGCACCCCGGGTCCGCCCCCCGTCGGCGCGGCGGAGCGTTCACATCCGTACGCCGTCGTTCAGGGCCCCGAGTTCCCCCGCATTGAAGCGTGTTGACCAATTCCCGACAACACCTGATGCCCAACAGAGGCGCACCCGCACGGTATGTACGCGCGGAGCACACAGCTCAGGGGCCGTACCGGACCCGAAGGTCGGTACGGCCCCTGAGCTGCGGCTCCGCCGCGGCCGAGCCCCCTAGGAGCGGCCGGTTCGTCCGTGGTCGTCCGCAAGGCGCGCGCGCAGGCGCTTGGCGCGCACGATGGCGGGATCGCGCGGGTCGAAGGGGCCGAGGGAGTCGAAGGAGTCGAAGGAATCGAAGGAATCGAGAAGTGGAGCCGTCTCGTCCGCGTACCGGCGCGCGCGGGCCGGCAGCCGTCGTTTCTCGATCTGTGTCCGTCGCGTCTGTCGCATTCGACCAGCCTCCGACTCGTGACCGCGTCCCGTCCTGCGGCCTGTCATCAGGCCGGACCTCCCCCCTTCCCGCTTCCCGGCGGCCGTAACCTTCCGGAGCGACGCCCGGCCGGTGGCTCCGCGGCCCCGCCCCGGTGTCGGTCTCCGCCAGTAGGGTGTGAGACATGGCCGACCCCTCCAGCTACCGCCCCAAACCGGGTGAGATCCCCGACTCGCCGGGGGTCTACCGGTTCCGCGACGAGCACCGCCGGGTGATCTACGTCGGAAAGGCGAAGAGCCTGCGCCAGCGCCTGGCGAACTACTTCCAGGACCTCGCCGGACTCCACCCGCGCACCCGCACCATGGTCACCACGGCCGCCTCCGTGGAGTGGACGGTGGTGTCCACGGAGGTCGAGGCGCTCCAGCTGGAGTACTCCTGGATCAAGGAGTACGACCCCCGGTTCAACGTCAAGTACCGCGACGACAAGAGCTACCCGTACCTCGCGGTGACGATGAACGAGGAGTTCCCGCGCGTGCAGGTGATGCGGGGTCACAAGAAGAAGGGCGTCCGGTACTTCGGTCCGTACGGGCACGCCTGGGCGATCCGTGACACCGTGGACCTGCTGCTGCGGGTCTTCCCGGTGCGCACCTGCTCGGCCGGTGTGTTCAGGAACGCCGCCCGCACCGGCCGCCCCTGCCTGCTCGGCTACATCGGCAAGTGCTCGGCGCCCTGCGTGGGCCGGGTCTCCGCCGAGGAGCACCGCGAGCTCGCCGGGGAGTTCTGCGACTTCATGGCCGGCCGCACCGGCACCCATCTGCGCCGCCTGGAGCAGCGGATGACCGAGGCGGCCGAGGACATGGAGTACGAGCGGGCCGCCCGGCTGCGTGACGACATCGGCGCCCTGAAGAAGGCCATGGAGAAGAGCGCCGTCGTGCTCGCCGACGCGACCGACGCCGACCTGATCGCGGTCGCCGAGGACGAGCTGGAGGCGGCCGTCCAGATCTTCCACGTCCGCGGCGGACGCGTGCGCGGCCAGCGCGGCTGGGTCACCGACAAGGTGGAGGAGATCACCACCGGCGCCCTCGTGGAACACGCCCTGCAGCAGCTGTACGGCGAGGAGACCGGCGACGCCGTGCCGCGGGAGGTCCTGGTCCCCGCGCTGCCCGACCCGGTGGAGCCGGTCCAGGAGTGGCTCACCGGGCGGCGCGGGTCGGGCGTCTCCCTGCGGGTCCCGCAGCGCGGGGACAAGCGGGCCCTGATGGAGACCGTGCAGCGCAACGCCCAGCAGGCCCTCGCCCTGCACAAGACCAGGCGCGCCTCCGACCTCACCACGCGCTCGCGCGCGCTGGAGGAGATCGCCGACGCCCTCGGCCTGGACAGTGCCCCGCTGCGGATCGAGTGCTACGACATCTCGCACCTCCAGGGCGACGACGTCGTGGCCTCCATGGTCGTCTTCGAGGACGGGCTGGCCCGCAAGAGCGAGTACCGCCGCTTCCAGATCAAGAGCTTCGCCGGCCAGGACGACGTCCGCTCCATGCACGAGGTGATCACCCGCCGCTTCCGGCGCTACCTCGCCGACAAGGAGAGGACCGGCGAGTGGACCGACGGCACCGGGGCGACCGACGGCATGACCGACGGCACCGGGGTCACCGACGGCACCGGGGCGGCCACCGGCGTGACCGACGGAGCGGACGGCACCCCCGCCGCCGGCCCCGGTGAACCGTCCGCGAGCACGCTCACCGAGGACGACGGCCGCCCCAAGCGCTTCGCCTACCCGCCCCAGCTCGTGGTCGTCGACGGCGGCGCCCCCCAGGTGGCGGCGGCCCGCAGGGCCCTGGACGAGCTCGGCATCGACGACATCGCCGTGTGCGGCCTCGCCAAGCGGCTGGAGGAGGTGTGGCTGCCGGACGACGACGACCCGGTGGTGCTGCCCCGCACCAGTGAGGGCCTCTACCTGCTCCAGCGCGTCCGGGACGAGGCCCACCGCTTCGCCATCGGTTATCAGCGGGTCAAGCGGGCCAAACGCTTCCGGTCCGGTCCGCTGGACGATGTGCCGGGCCTCGGCGACACCCGCAAGCAGGCACTGATCAAGCACTTCGGGTCGGTGAAGAAGCTTCGCTCGGCGACGATCGAGCAGATCTGTGAGGTTCCGGGTATAGGTCGCAAAACGGCCGAGGTGATCGCCGCGGCCCTAGCCGGGGCGGCCCCGGCCGCCCCCGCCGTGAACACCGCGACGGGCGAGATCATGGATGACGTGGAAGAACCCGGGAAGACGCCGGGTTCCCCCGGGGAGCCCGTGCCCGCGGGCGCCCCGGACGACCGACGGGGGCTGGAGAGATGACCGAGCACGAGACACGCCGGAACACAGGCCATGACACACCCCGTGACGCCGCACAGGACGCGGGCCGGGGCACACACGACGAAACGCGTCAGGACGACGGAGCACAGGTGAGTACGGGCAAGGAAAAGGCCGGGGCCTCCGAGGCGGCGATCCCCGAGCTGGTGATCATCTCCGGCATGTCCGGGGCCGGCCGTTCCACGGCCGCGAAGTGTCTGGAGGACCTGGGCTGGTTCGTCGTCGACAACCTCCCGCCCGCGCTGATCCCCACCATGGTGGAGCTCGGCGCCCGTTCCCAGGGCAATGTGGCCCGGATCGCGGTCGTCGTCGACGTCCGCGGCCGGCGCTTCTTCGACAACCTCCGCGAGTCGCTCGCCGACCTCGACACCCGGGGCGTCACCCGGCGGATCGTGTTCCTGGAGTCCTCCGAGGAAGCCCTGGTGCGCCGCTTCGAGTCGGTGCGCCGCCCGCACCCCCTCCAGGGCGACGGCCGCATCGTCGACGGCATCGCCGCCGAGCGGGAACTGCTGCGCGAACTGCGCGGCGACGCCGATCTGGTGATCGACACCTCCAGCCTCAACGTGCACGAGCTGCGCGCCAAGATGGACGCCCAGTTCGCCGGTGACGAGGAGCCCGAGCTGCGGGCCACCGTGATGTCCTTCGGCTTCAAGTACGGCC
Organism: Streptomyces sp. NPDC050388; assembly: GCF_040655635.1. Taxonomy (NCBI): domain Bacteria; kingdom Bacillati; phylum Actinomycetota; class Actinomycetes; order Kitasatosporales; family Streptomycetaceae; genus Streptomyces; species Streptomyces sp. NPDC050388. The sequence goes on along the minus strand of NZ_JBFAKH010000014.1, from coordinate 28,492 downwards.
TCCCGGTCGACGCCGACCTGGTGGTGGACATGCGGTTCCTGCCCAACCCGCACTGGGTCCCCGAGCTGCGCCCCTTCACCGGCCGGAACGAGGAGGTGGCCGCGTACGTCTTCAACCAGCCCGGCGCCAAGGAGTTCCTCGACCGGTACGCCGAGCTGCTGCGGCTGATCGCCGCGGGCTACCGCCGGGAGGGCAAGCGCTACGTGACCATCGCCGTCGGCTGCACCGGTGGCAAGCACCGTTCGGTCGCCATGTCGGAGAAGCTCGCCGCCCGCCTCGCCGCGGAGGGCGTGGAGACGGTGGTCGTCCACCGGGACATGGGCCGGGAATGACAGCACGTACTCCGCGGCTGCACCGGTTGCGCCGGGCGCAGCCCGAAGGCCGCCCCGGCCGGCCGGTCGAGGCGCGTGGGGCCAAGCCGCGACGCCGTGGCACCCAGCCCAAGGTGGTGGCCCTCGGCGGCGGCATGGGACTGTCCGCTTCGCTCGCCGCGCTGCGCCGGATCACCGGCGACCTCACCGCCGTCGTCACCGTGGCCGACGACGGCGGATCCAGCGGGCGGCTGCGCGACGAACTGGGCGTGCTGCCGCCCGGCGATCTGCGCAAGGCGCTGGCCGCGCTGTGCGGCGACGACGACTGGGGCCAGACCTGGGCCCGGGTCATCCAGCACCGCTTCCAGTCCAAGGGCGACCTGCACGAGCACGCGGTCGGCAACCTGCTGATCGTCGCCCTGTGGGAGCAGCTCGGCGACCACGTCCAGGCCCTGGACCTGGTCGGCCGGCTGCTCGGCGCGCACGGGCGCGTGCTGCCCATGTCCGCCGTGCCGCTGGAACTCCAGGCGCTGGTCAAGGGGCACGACCCCGAGCGTCCGGACGCCGTGGACACCGTCCGGGGCCAGGCGACCGTCGCCCTCACCCCCGGCGAGGTGCAGTCCGTGCACCTCGTGCCGAACGACCCACCCGCCGTCCCCGAGGCGGTCGCGGCGGTCCTCGACGCCGACTGGGTGGTGCTCGGCCCCGGTTCCTGGTTCTCCTCGGTCATCCCGCACCTCCTGGTGCCCGAACTGCTGGAGGCGCTCGTCGAGACGAAGGCGCGCCGGGTGCTCTCCCTGAACCTCGCCCCGCAGCCCGGAGAAACCGAGGGCTTCTCCCCGCAGCGTCATTTGGAGGTTTTGGGGCGACACGCCCCTAAACTCGCCCTGGACGTGGTGTTGGCCGACGAGGCCGCCGTACCCGACCGCGAAGTGCTGACCGAGGCCGCGAAGGGGTTCGGCGGCGCCGCGGTCGAGCTGGCACCGGTGGCCCGGCCCGACGGAAGCCCCCGGCACGACCCGGAGCTGCTGGCCGCCGCGTACGACCGTATTTTTCGGATGCATGGAAGGATCGGCCCATGGCGATGACGGCAGCGGTGAAGGACGAGGTTTCCCGGCTCCCCGTCACCCGGACCTGCTGCAGGAAGGCGGAGGTCTCCGCCATGCTGCGGTTCGCCGGCGGCCTTCACCTGGTGAGCGGGCGCATCGTGATCGAGGCGGAGCTGGACACGGCGATGGCCGCCCGCCGCCTCAAGCGGGACGTCCTGGAGATCTTCGGCCACAGCTCCGAACTGATCGTGATGGCACCGGGCGGGCTGCGCCGCGGTTCGCGCTACGTCGTCCGGGTGGTCGCGGGCGGCGACCAGCTGGCCCGCCAGACCGGCCTGGTGGACGGCCGGGGCCGCCCGATCCGCGGCCTGCCCCCGCAGGTGGTCTCGGGGGCCACCTGCGACGCCGAGGCGGCCTGGCGCGGGGCCTTCCTGGCGCACGGCTCCCTCACCGAGCCGGGCCGCTCCTCCTCCCTGGAGGTGACCTGCCCCGGCCCCGAGGCGGCGCTCGCCCTGGTCGGCGCCGCCCGTCGGCTGTCGATCGGGGCCAAGGCCCGCGAGGTGCGCGGCGTGGACCGGGTCGTGGTCCGCGACGGCGACGCGATCGGTGCCCTGCTCACCCGACTCGGCGCCCACGACTCGGTGCTGGCCTGGGAGGAGCGCCGGATGCGCCGCGAGGTGCGCGCCACGGCGAACCGGCTGGCCAACTTCGACGACGCCAACCTGCGCCGCTCGGCCCGCGCGGCCGTCGCCGCCGGTGCCCGGGTGCAGCGCGCCCTGGAGATCCTCGCCGACGACGTCCCGGAGCACCTCGCCGCGGCCGGCCGGCTGCGCATGGAGCACAAGCAGGCCTCCCTGGAGGAACTGGGCGCGCTCGCCGACCCGCCGCTGACCAAGGACGCCGTCGCCGGGCGGATCCGCAGGCTGCTCGCCATGGCGGACAAGCGCGCCGCCGACCTCGGCATCCCGGGCACGGAGGCCAACATCGGCGAGGAGCTCGCCGACAACCTCGTCGGCTGACCTCCCCCCCCGACCGATCGACCGACCGGCGACGGACGTGTGCACGGCAGGTCGGCGGTCGTCAAGGGGGCCCGGAGGTTTCCGGTCGAGCCGGAGGGGACCGCGGGGCCCCGGTGGCGGGTCCGACGAGGCGCACCGGGCTGGGCGGTCCGTGCACTACTGGCGGATAAAGGGCGTCGTGCCGGGTATGCGTGGACTCAATGTCACGACCGGGGCCCCGGAGAGGTAGGGTCGGGGGTGGTCGGGGACATCCCATACAGCTCGCCGGCGACTTGAGCCGGCGCACCAACGAGGAGATCGGTTCGTGACGATCCGCGTAGGCATCAACGGGTTTGGCCGCATCGGTCGGAACTACTTCCGCGCATTGCTCGAGCAGGGCGCAGACATCGAGATCGTGGCGGTCAACGACCTGGGTGACACCGCGACCACTGCCCACCTGCTGAAGTACGACACCATCCTGGGGCGCCTCAAGCAGGAGGTCTCCCACACCGCCGACACGATCACCGTGGACGGCAAGACGATCAAGGTGCTCTCGGAGCGCAACCCCGCGGACATCCCGTGGGGCGAGCTGGGCGTCGACGTCGTCATCGAGTCGACCGGCATCTTCACCAAGAAGGCGGACGCCGAGAAGCACATCGCCGGCGGCGCCAAGAAGGTCATCATCTCGGCTCCGGCCAAGGATGAGGACGTCACCATCGTGATGGGCGTCAACCAGGACAAGTACGACCCGGCGAACCACCACGTCATCTCCAACGCCTCCTGCACCACCAACTGTGTGGCGCCGATGGCGAAGGTGCTCGACGAGAACTTCGGCATCGTCAAGGGCCTGATGACGACGGTGCACGCGTACACGAACGACCAGCGCATCCTGGACTTCCCGCACAAGGACCTGCGCCGCGCCCGTGCCGCCGCCGAGAACATCATCCCGACGACCACCGGCGCCGCGAAGGCCACCGCCCTGGTGCTGCCGCAACTCAAGGGCAAGCTGGACGGCATCGCGATGCGCGTCCCGGTCCCGACCGGCTCGGTCACCGACCTGGTCGTCGAGCTCAGCCGCGAGGTCACCAAGGAAGAGGTCAACGCCGCCTTCCAGAAGGCCGCGGAGGGCGAGCTCAAGGGCCTCCTCGAGTACACCGAGGACCCGATCGTCTCCTCCGACATCGTCAACGCCCCGGTGTCCTGCACGTTCGACTCGTCCCTGACCATGGTCCAGGACGGCAAGAGCGTGAAGATCATCGGCTGGTACGACAATGAGTGGGGTTACTCCAACCGCCTCGTCGACCTCACGGTCTTCGTCGGCAACCAGCTCTGATCGTGGAGCAGACCGCCTGATATGAGTGCAGGGCTCGGCCGGCGCGCCACAGCGCTGTCCGAGCCCTGACGCACGTATCGGAGGGGTCGACCTCTTCCGATCACGAGCGAACACAAGCTCTCTTCAGCTCTTCTCCAGGAGTCCCCTCATGAAGACGATCGACGAACTCCTCTCCGAAGGGGTCGCGGGCAGGCGGGTCTTCGTCCGCGCCGACCTCAACGTGCCGCTGGACGGCACCACCATCACCGACGACGGCCGCATCCGCGCCGTGCTGCCCACCGTCGAGGCACTCGCCGACGCGGGCGCCCGCGTGGTCGTCGCCTCGCACCTGGGCCGCCCCAAGGGCGCCCCGGACCCCGCCTTCTCGCTCGCCCCGGCCGCCGCGCGCCTCGGTGAACTCCTCGGCGCGGACGTGGCGTTCGCGACGGACACGGTCGGCGACTCCGCCACCGCCACCGTCGCGGGCCTCGCCGACGGACAGGTCGCGGTCCTCGAGAACCTGCGCTTCAACGCCGGCGAGACAGCCAAGGACGACGCCGAGCGCGGGGCCTTCGCCGACCGGCTCGCCGCGCTCGCCGACCTCTACGTGGGCGACGGCTTTGGCGCGGTGCACCGCAAGCACGCGTCCGTGTACGACCTCCCGGCGCGCCTGCCGCACGCCGCGGGCTTCCTCATCGCCACCGAGGTCGGCGTCCTGAAGAAGCTCACCGACGAGGTCGAGCGACCCTACGTGGTGGCCCTCGGCGGTGCCAAGGTCTCCGACAAGCTCGCCGTCATCGACGAACTGCTCGGCAAGGCCGACCGCATCCTCATCGGCGGCGGCATGGCGTACACCTTCCTCAAGGCCAAGGGCCACGAGATCGGCAAGTCGCTGCTGCAGGAGGACCAGATCCCGGCCGTCCGGGAGTACCTGGAGCGCGCCGAGAAGACCGGCGTCGAGCTGGTCCTGCCGGTCGACACGCTGGTCGCCGGGGAGTTCCCGGACCTGAAGACCAAGGCGCCGGCCCACCCCGCCACCGTTGCCGCGGACGCCATCCCGGCCGACCAGGAGGGCCTGGACATCGGCCCCGAGACCCGCACCCTGTACGCCTCGAAGCTCGCCGACGCGGCCACCGTCTTCTGGAACGGCCCCATGGGCGTCTTCGAGCACCCCGACTACGCCGAGGGCACCAAGGCGGTCGCCCAGGCCCTTCTCGACTCCCCGGGCTTCACCGTGGTCGGCGGCGGCGACTCCGCCGCGGCCGTACGCATCCTGGGCTTCGACGAAAAGGCATTCGGCCACATCTCGACCGGAGGCGGCGCCTCCCTCGAATACCTCGAGGGCAAGACGCTCCCCGGCCTCGCCGCACTGGAGGACTGACCCTCAATGACCGCTGCTGAAAAAGGCCGCACGCCGCTGATGGCGGGCAACTGGAAGATGAACCTCAACCACCTCGAGGCCATCGCCCACGTCCAGAAGCTCGCCTTCGCCCTGGCCGACACGGACTACGAGGCCGTCGAGGTCGCCGTCCTGCCGCCCTTCACCGACCTGCGCTCCGTCCAGACCCTCGTCGACGGCGACAAGCTGAAGATCAAGTACGGCGCCCAGGACATCTCGGCGCACGACGGCGGCGCCTACACCGGCGAGATCTCCGGCCCGATGCTGTCCAAGCTGAAGTGCACGTACGTGGCGGTCGGGCACTCCGAGCGCAGGCAGTACCACGGCGAGACCGACGAACTGGTGAACGCCAAGGTCAAGGCCGCGTTCAAGCACGGCATCACCCCGATCCTGTGCGTCGGCGAGGAACTGTCCGTCCGCGAGGCCGGCAACCACGTCGCCCACACCCTCGCCCAGGTCGAGGGCGGTCTGAAGGACCTCCCCGCCGAGCAGGCCGAGTCCGTCGTGATCGCCTACGAGCCCGTCTGGGCCATCGGCACCGGCAAGGTCTGCGGCGCCGGGGACGCCCAGGAGGTCTGCGCCGCCATCCGCGGCAAGCTCGCCGAGCTGTACTCGCAGGACGTCGCCGACCAGGTCCGCATCCAGTACGGCGGCTCGGTCAAGTCCGGCAACGTCGCCGAGATCATGGCGCAGGCCGACATCGACGGCGCCCTGGTCGGCGGTGCCTCGCTGGACGCGGACGAGTTCGTCAAGATCGTCCGGTTCCGCGACCAGTGAGCCGAGCAGTGAGTATGCGCTAGCGGCGATCCGTCGTACCCTTGCGGGGTCCAGTCCTGTACTGGACCCCGCGTCGTCCATCCGAATCCGAGGAAGTTGGTCCAGCCGTGGTTCTGGGGTTCTCGATCGCCCTGATCGTCTTCAGCCTGTTGCTGATGCTGCTGGTGCTGATGCACAAGGGAAAGGGCGGCGGCCTCTCCGACATGTTCGGTGGCGGCATGCAGTCCTCCGTCGGCGGCTCCTCGGTCGCCGAGCGCAACCTCGACCGGATCACCCTCGTGGTGGGTCTGCTCTGGGTCGCGTGCATCATCGTGCTGGGCATCATGATGAAGACGAACAGCTGACCCGGGAGAACGATCCGTACGCATCGGGTACGCATTCCCCGCGTAAGGCCCCATGTCCGGTACGCGCAGCACAGCGCGGCCTATCATGGGGCTTGCGTCTGGATGGGGGAGCGGTAACTCCAATGACTGGACGCGCGTTGGGCCTTACGTAGACTGAGGCGCTCGCAGCGAAGCGGAACGCCGACTCGTTTCGCCGCACCATCACGCAGGGAGTTACGACCGTGGCAAGTGGCAACGCGATCCGGGGAAGCCGGGTCGGGGCGGGGCCGATGGGCGAGGCCGAGCGCGGTGAGTCCGCGCCGCGGCTGCGCATCTCCTTCTGGTGCTCCAACGGGCACGAGACCCAGCCGAGCTTCGCGAGCGACGCGCAGGTGCCCGATACCTGGGACTGCCCCCGCTGTGGCTTTCCGGCCGGTCAGGACCGTGAGAACCCCCCGGACCCGCCCCGCACCGAGCCGTACAAGACGCACCTCGCCTATGTGCGCGAGCGGCGCAGCGACGCGGACGGTGAGGCGATCCTCGCCGAGGCGCTCGCCAAACTGCGTGGCGAGATCTGACAGTTGCGGTAGTCACCGCAGTCGCACCAACGGTCGGTCGCGCTGTTCACGGCCGGCTTCTTCCTCCTGCCCGCGCCCCCGCCCGCCGTCCCGCCCGTCGCCGTGCTGATACCCGGAGGCCGGACGGCCGTATCTGTTGTCGTGTCCCACGACGGCGGCACGACAGGCTACGTCCACCGCTGCTCCGTTAGGTTGGAACCGGCAGCGGGGCGGATACGCAGCACATGCAGCAAGGAAGAAGGCTGAGTCCGAGATGAACGCAGACGGCCGTACCAGGCTCGACCAGACCCCCGAGTGGACCGCACTGGCCAAGCACCGGGAGCAGCTCGGGGACGTGCGGTTGCGCGAGGTGTTCGCCGCCGGTCCCGACCGCGGCACCGCGTACACCCTCAGGGTCGGTGACCTGTACATCGACTACTCCAAGCACCTCGTCACCGACGAGACCCTCCGGCTGTTGCGCGAACTGGCCTCGGCCACCGACGTGTTCGGACTGCGCGACGCCATGTTCCGCGGTGAGCGGATCAACACCACCGAGGACCGGGCCGTGCTGCACACCGCGCTCCGGGCGCCGCGGGACGCGGTGATCGAGGTCGACGGGGAGAACGTCGTACCGGGTGTGCACGAGGTCCTCGACAAGATGGCCGACTTCGCGGACCGAGTCCGCTCCGGGGAGTGGATCGGCCACACCGGCAAGCGCATCCGCACCGTGGTCAACATCGGCATCGGCGGCTCGGACCTCGGCCCCGCGATGGCGTACGAGGCGCTGCGCGCCTACACCGACCGCGACCTCACGGTCCGCTTCGTGTCCAACGTGGACGGCGCCGACCTGCACGAGGCCACCCGCGACCTGGACCCGGCCGAGACGCTGTTCATCATCGCGTCCAAGACCTTCACCACCATCGAGACGGTCACCAACGCCACCTCCGCCCGGACCTGGCTGCTGAACGCGCTGGGCGGGGACGAGGCCGCCGTCGCCAAGCACTTCGTCGCCCTGTCGACGAACGCGGAGAAGGTCGCCGACTTCGGCATCGACACGGCCAACATGTTCGAGTTCTGGGACTGGGTCGGCGGGCGCTACTCGTACGACTCGGCGATCGGCCTGTCCCTGATGATCGCCATCGGGCCGGACCGCTTCCGGGAGATGCTCGACGGGTTCCGGCTCGTCGACGAGCACTTCCGGACGGCTCCCGCCGAGTCCAACGTGCCCCTCCTGCTGGGCCTGTTGGGGGTCTGGTACGGCAACTTCCTGGGTGCCCAGTCGCACGCGGTGCTGCCGTACTCGCACTACCTGTCGAAGTTCACCGCCTATCTCCAGCAGCTCGACATGGAGTCCAACGGCAAGTACGTCGGCCGGGACGGGCGCGAGGTCCAGTGGCAGACCGGCCCCGTCGTCTGGGGCACGCCCGGCACCAACGGGCAGCACGCCTACTACCAGCTGATCCACCAGGGCACGAAGCTGATCCCGGCGGACTTCATCGGCTTCGCCGAGCCGGTCGCCGAGCTGAGCGACGACCTGAAGGCGCAGCACGACCTGCTGATGGCCAACTTCTTCGCCCAGACGCAGGCCCTGGCGTTCGGCAAGACCCCGGACGAGGTGCGGAGCGAGGGCGTGCCCGAGGAACTGGTGCCGCACAAGACCTTCAAGGGCGACCACCCCACGACCACCATCCTCGCGCGTGAGCTGACGCCGTCCGTCCTCGGTCAGCTCGTCGCCCTCTACGAGCACAAGGTGTTCGTGCAGGGCGCGATCTGGAACATCGACTCCTTCGACCAGTGGGGCGTCGAACTGGGCAAGGTGCTCGCCAAGCGCGTCGAGCCCGCGCTCACCGAGGGCGCCGACGTGCCGGGCCTGGACGCCTCCACCCAGGCCCTGGTCGCCACCTACCGGGAGCTGCGCGGACGGCGGTGAGCACGGTGCGGGAAGCGGACGGCAGGGCGCCGTCCGCTTCCCGTAGAATCCCCGGCGATCATGCAGACGGGTGCTCGCGGGGGAACACGAAGTGGTACGTACAAGCGGTAGTTGGACGGGCGGCAGGCTGACAGCCGGGTCCTTCCTGAAGCCCCACAAGATCGCCCGGGTGCTGTTCCACCCCGCGTGGATACCGGACTCGCTCGATCCGTCCATCGAGCGGCTCAAACGCATGCGGGTCGTCGCCGGGGTGGTCGCGTCGCTCGGTGTCTACACCTTCGTCCAGGGCGGTTTCGACTTCACGGAGCTGCTGGAGAACACGATGACCGCCTCCGCGGTCCTGCTGGTCCTCACCCCGCTCACGGTCGGCGTGATGCTCCTCGTCTGGCGGCGCACCGGTACCGTACGGCAGTTGCGGGCCCCGCTGCTCAACTCCCTCAAGCTGCTCCTGCTGTTCATCGGCTGCGTGGTGGCGCTGGTCCTGCTGGCGCAGAGGTCGGGCACCTCGGGGGGCGTGCTGCTGTCCCTGGTCACCGCCGGGGTGCTGCTGTGGATGGTCGTCTTCGTGGTCTGGGGTGCCGTGCGGGTCTCCGGCAACTTCTTCGGCACGGCCGCCGTGCACCGTTCGCTGCCGGCCCTGCTCGCCACCGTCACCAGCTGGCTGATGGCCGTCCCCGACCTGGTCACCGGTGATCTGCACGGGCTCAGCCTCACCATGGGCGTCGTCTTCATCCTGGGCGCCCCGGTCACCGTCACGGCCATCGCGCTGCTGGAGACGAGCCGTCTCAGGCGGCACTACGGCATCCGGCTCGGCACCCACCCGGCAGGCCTTCCGCCCGCCCCCGGCACCACCCCGCCGATGCCGCCGACGCCGCCGGCCGGGCTGCCGCACGTACCGCCGCGGGGGAACCCCTACAGCCACCCGCACCCGCCCGCGCCGGGTGGCAACCCGTACGCGCCCGGCCCGCGGCACCCGTACGCCCCGCCGCCCCCGCAGCCGTCGTACCCCCCGCGGCGTCACCCCTACGGAGGCTGACCGGCCGGGGCCCGGCACCGGCGTCAGGCCACCGCGCTCAGCGTGTCCGCGAGGCGGCGGCGGGCCGCGCGGGCGGCGGGGAGGGCGGCCAGGGCGGCGGCGCCCAGCACGGCGGCGGCGCCCAGCAGCAGCAGGAGCGCGGGGGAGGGCCCCTGGGCGATTCCGGCGCCGATGCCGCTCGACCTGCCCTGTTCGTCGATCAGCCAGTGCGCCAACGGCAGCCCCAGGGCCAGCGCGACGAGCACGGCGGCCAGCGCCGTACCGGCGGTGGCGGTGACCGTGATCGCGGTGATCTGCCGCGGGGAGAGGCCGATGGCCTTGAGCGCGAGCAGGTCCCGTTCGCCCTCGCGGACCGTGCCGCCGATCGCGGTGAGCAGTTCGATCAGCCCGATCAGGGCGAGGACGGCGATCAGACCGAGGACGACCGCGCGCAACGGGGACAGCCCGTCGGCCGGGTTGGTCACGGTGTGCACGTCGAGCAGGCCGTCCCCGGCCCCGGTCAGCCGGTCGGCGACGGCCCGCGGGTCCGCGCCGGGGTCCAGCTGGAGCTGGTAGAGGGTCGGCCGCAGGTCGGGGTCGTTGCCGCGGAGGGTGTCGAGCGAGGTGGAGATGGTCCGGCCTGCGTTCTCCGGTTCGATGCTGCGACCGACGATGTGCAGGATCTGCGGCCGGTCGCCGACGGTCATGCGCACCCAGTCGCCGACCTGGACGTGCAGCAGGTCGAGCAGCCCCTGCCCGGCCACCGCCTCGTCGGGTCCGCGCGCCGCGCGGCCCTCGGCCAGGGCGAACGGGTACGGCTCCTGGTGGGTGCCGTAGCCGCGCAGGGCGATCGTGGCGGTCTGGCCGGGCACCAGGGCGGCCACCTCGACGCCCGGGTGGGCGGCGGCGACCTGCGGATCGCGCTCCAGCAGGGCGCGGGCCTCCCCGTCACTGAGCGAGGTGTCCGCACGGACACTGAGCGCGGTGGGCAGCCCCATCCGCTCCGGGCTGCCCTGGAAGCGGTCGATGGTGGTCCACGCGCTCAGCGCCACCACGATCAGCAGCAGCGGCAGGGTCAGCCTGGCCACCGTGCCCAGCGCACGCCGGCGGCGGGTGAACGCCTTGTGCCAGCCGAGGACCAGTGCGGGCGGCACCCGTGCCCCGAGCGCCCGCCGCGCCACGCCCGCCAACCCGCCCGCCTCGGGCGCCGCCGGCCGCGGCACCGGCACCGGCGGCACCCGGCCCGCCCGCCACGCCGCGAGCCCGGTGGTGGCGCCGATGAACAGCACCGCCCCCACGGGCACCACGAACAGCGCCAGGGTGTGTCCGGGCAGCCCCTGCCACACGCCGACCGCTTCCCCGAGCCGCCCGGGTATGCCGCTGCCCAGCGCCTCGGTCAGCGCGGCGGCGGCCACGGCACCCAGCAGGGCGTAGCCGAGATGCTGGAGCAGGAAGACGCGGACGACCTGTCCCGGGGTGAAGCCGATCGCCTTGAGGACGGAGATGTCCCGCAGATGCCCCCGGATCCGGGTGCTGATCGCCCCGTGCACGGCGAAACCGGCGGCGACCAGCGCGCCCAGACCGAACAGCCCCAGCACCTGGCCGAGCAGCCGGTTGTCGCCCTGCGCCTCGGCCCGTGCCTGCTGCCAGGTGGAGACCTCGCCGATGGCGCCCGCGCCCAGTACCGTCACCGCCCGCTGCACCGCGTACCCGGTGTCGGCGGGGTCGGTCAGCCGCAGCCCGGTCACCTGCCCGTCGGGGTCGGTCACGGCCGACGGCAGCGCCCACACCAGGCCGGGCTGTTCCCCCGGCCGGTAGCGCGGCTCGGCGCTGTCGGCCACGCCCACCACGGTCAGGGTCCGCGCGGTGCCGGGCACGGTGAGGGTGTCGCCCGGCGTGGTGAGCAGGGCACGGGCGAGACTGCCCTCCAGGACCACGCCGTCGGGGGTGCCGGGGTCCAGCCAGCGCCCCGAGGTGATCAGCGGGCGGCCGGTGCCGGGCTGTTCGGCGGTGCCGCGCAGTTCGGCGGAGGCACGGCTGCCGCGGGCGGCGAGGGTGACGGCGGCGGTGGGGTAGGGGCCGGCGACGGACTCCACGCCGTCCAGGCCGGCCAGCTTCGCGGCGTCGGCCGGGGCGGTGGTGTGCAGCGTGACGTGGGCGCCGCGCGCCTGGGTGAAGATCCGCTGCCAGGGGTTGGTCGCGTACCCGAACAGGGCCGTGGCCAGCAGCAGGGAGGCGACGACGCCCGCGGTGGCGAGGACCAGGAACAGCGCCTCACCGCGGTGCGTGCGCAGATCGGAGTGCGCCCAGCGCAGGGTCGCTCGCACTGGTGTCAGCCCCTTCGCTCACGCCGGACGCCCGGACCGTCGTACACCCGCATGTCAGTCCTTGAGCTCCAGCACCCCGGAGATGCCCCGGCCGCGTGAGGGCGCTCCGTCGAGTTCCGCGTCGTCGGCGATCCGCCCGTCGAAGAAACTGATCACCCGGTCGGCGGCGCTCGCCAGCCGGGCGTCATGGGTGACCAGCAGGATCGTCTGGCCTCGCCGGTGGAAGCGGGACAGCAGCCGCATCACCTCGCGGGTGCCCTTGCTGTCCAGGCTGCCCGCGGGTTCGTCGGCGAGCAGCAGCGGCGGATGGTTGACCAGGGCACGGGCCAGCGCGACCCGCTGCTGCTCACCGCCGGACAGCTCGCCGGGCATGCTCCGCTCCTTGCCGGTCAGGCCCAGCTCGGCCAGCAGTTCCTCCCGCTCGGCACGGGCCTTCTTCGGCGGTGTCCCGGCGAGCAGGGCCGGCAGTTCCACGTTGTCGGCGACCGACAGGTCGGAGACGAGGTTGAAGAACTGGAAGACGATCCCGATGCGCTTCCTGCGCTCCACCGCCCAGCGTGCCTCGCTGTAGGCATCGGTGCGCTCGCCGTCCAGCCAGATGCTGCCGGAGTCGGGCCGCTGGAGCCCGCCGAGCAGATGCAGCAGGGTCGACTTGCCGGCGCCGGACGGCCCGGTCACCGCCACGAACTCGCCGCGCCTCACCCGCAGGTCGACCCCGCGCACCGCGTGCGCCGGGGCTCCCTCTCCGTGGTGCGTCTTGACGAGGCCTTCGGCGCGCAGCACGGGAGCGGTACTCTCGCTCACTCCAGCTCCTCCAGCTCTTCCTGGCACCGCTCCAGCCAGTCGAGGTCGGCCTGCAGGTGCAGCATCGCGCCCTCGATCAGCAGCTGGGCGACCCGGTTGTCCCGGTCTTCGGCGGCGGCCAGCTTCGACAACTGCCGCATGGTGTTCAGGTACTGGCGCCGCTGCCGGTTGATCAGGGCGATCTGGTCGGCGAGCCCGCTCTGCGGTGCGAGGGCCAGCTTCATGAAGAACTCGTCCCGCACCCGTGGTTCGTTCGCGGTCTCCTCGAACCAGGCGCGCAGCGCCTCCCGCCCGGCGTCGGTGAGGTGGTAGACCTTCTTGTTGGGCCGGCTGGACTGCTCGACGTCCTCGCCCTCGATCAGCCCCGACTTCTCGAGGCGGCCCAGGGTGACGTAGATCTGGCCGACGTTCGGCTGAGGGTACGCGGCGCCCAGCAGTTGCTCAAGGTCCTGCTTGAGCTCGTAGCCGTGGGCCGGACCGCGGGCGAGCAGGGCCAGGAGGGACTGCCGCACTCGTGCTCTCCTCCCCGCGTCCTTCGTGCCGTGTGCCACGTGCCTGATGCCGGGCGTCCCGCCCGGCGAGAGGTCTCACCCGGCGCAATGTGTCGCGGGCCCTAGTATCGCCCATACCTAACAGGTATACATGGCCTCTGACCCCGGCAAGGGTGCCCGGGTGCCGGTGCACAGGGAGGAACCTATGCGGTGGATCCATGCCGCGGGTAGGGGCCTCCTCGTCCTCGCCGTGCTCCTGACCGTGGGCGTGGCCTCCGGTGCGCGGGCCGAGCAGGCCGCTCCCGCCGGCGGTCGCGGTCCGCTCACCCTGGCCACCGCCGGGGACCTCACCGGCTATCTCGGCCCGCTGCTCGAGGGCTGGAACCGCACCCACCCCGGCGAGGAGGTCACCCTCGTCGAACTGCCCGACTCGGCCGACGAGACCCGCGCGCAGATGATCACCGAGCTGCGCGGCGCCGGCCGCGGCCGCTTCGACGTGCTCAACATCGACGTCAGCTGGACCTCGGAGTTCGCCGCGGCCGGCTGGATCCGCCCGCTGCCGCGCGACCGCTTCCCGCTGGACACGTTCCTGCCGCGCGTGGTGGACACCGCGACCTACGACGACCGGCTGTACGCCGTCCCGTACGTGACCAACGCGGGTCTGCTGCTGTACCGCAAGGACGTCCTCGACGCGGAGGGCGTGGCGCCTCCGCGCACCTGGGTCGAACTGGAGCGGGCCGCGAAGACCCTCGCCCCGCGGCACGGCCTCGACGGTTACGCGGGCCAGTTCCTGCCCTACGAGGGCCTGACCGTCAACGCGGCCGAGGCCGTCTACTCGGCGGGCGGCACCATCCTCGGTGACGAGGGCGAGCGCGTCACGGTGAACTCCCGGGCGGCCCGCGAGGGCATCGGGTTCCTCGCCCGCGGGGTCAGCGAGGGCTGGATCCCGGAGGAGGCGCTGACGTACAAGGAGGAGGAGTCCAAGCAGGCCTTCCAGGACGGCCGGCTGCTCTTCCTGCGCAACTGGCCCTACGCCTACGTCGCCGCGTCCGCCGAGGACTCCGCGGTCGCCGGGAAGGTCGGTGCCGTACCGCTGCCGGGGCCGGACGGGCCGGGAACGAGCGTCCTGGGGGGCTCCAACCTGGCCGTCGCCACCCATGCGCGGCACCCCGACTCCGCCGCACGGCTGATCGCGTACCTCACCAGCGAGGGCGTCCAGCGCCAGGTCATCACCCGGGGCGCGCTGCCGCCCGTACGGGCCGCGCTGTACGACGATCCGGAACTGATCCGGCGGTTCCCCTATCTGCCGACGCTGCGCGAGAGCGTGCTCGCCGCCGCCCCGCGCCCCAAGAGCCCGCACTACGACCAGGTGAGCCTGGTCGTGCAGGCGGTGGTGCACGACGCGATGGCCGGGCGGCAGACGCCCGGTGCGGCGGTGCGGCGGCTGGCGCGCGAACTCGCCGCCGTCTCCACGCGCTAGACGGTCCTTCGGACCCCTCCCCGGACCGCCGCTCCGCGGCCACCCCGGATCTCGCACCCCAACCGGCTGCCTCTAGTTACCCGTTAAGTAACGCGGATGTCTCAACTGTGCCCGATGTGCCCTGATAGGTAGGCATTCATCCGCGGTAAGTGCCCGACAGGTTGCGTTCGTTCATTGACACCCTCACGACGTACCTACCTAACATGCATGCATAACGGCGACGGCGCCGTCGGCCCGGGAGTCCCGGGTCTCCGCACGCACAGACAGGTCGACGCGGTGAGCTCCAAGCACATCGAAACCCACCGCTGGTGGCGCGACGCAGTGATCTACCAGGTGTACGTCCGCAGCTTCCTGGACAGCACCGGTGACGGCATCGGCGATCTCGCCGGGGTCAGGGCGGGCCTGCCCTACCTGAAGAAGCTCGGCGTGGACGGGATCTGGCTGAGCCCCTTCTACCCCTCGCCGCAGCACGACCACGGCTACGACGTGGCCGACTACCGCGACGTCGACCCGGTCTTCGGCGACCTCGCCGAGTTCGACCTGCTGGTCGGGGCCGCCCGGCGGCTCGGCATCAAGGTGCTGCTGGACGTCGTCCCCAACCACTGCTCCAGCGAGCACCCCTGGTTCCGCGAGGCACTCGCCGCGGCCCCCGGCAGCCCGGAACGCGCCCGTTTCCACTTCACCGACGGCCGTGGCCCCGACGGCGCCGAACCGCCCAACAACTGGCACGCCATGTTCGGCGGGCCCGCCTGGAGCCGCGTCACCGAGCCGGACGGCCGGCCCGGCCAGTGGTACCTGCACATGTTCACGCCCGAACAGCCGGACTGGAACTGGCGCAACCCCGAGATCGCCGCCGACTTCGACCGGACCCTGCGGTTCTGGCTGGACCGGGGCGTCGACGGCTTCCGCATCGACGTCGCCGCGGGCCTGTTCAAGCACCCGGAGCTGCCCGACTCCCCGGACCCGGAGGCCGACGCCCGCACCCGGGACTCGGTCAACCCGCTGGCCTGGAACCAGCCCGAGGTGCACGACGTGTGGCGGCACTGGCGCGCGGTGTGCGAGGAGTACACCGCCCGCGACGGCCGCGAACGGCTCCTGGTCGGCGAGGTCTCCGTGCCGACCGCCCGCGAACACGCCCGCTACGTCCGCCCCGACGAGCTCCACCAGGCCTTCTTCTTCGACCTGCTCGGCGCCCCCTGGGACGCCGACGCCTTCCGCAAGGTCATCTCCGAGGCCATGCAGGACATCGCCGGCACCGGATCGACCGTCACCTGGGTCCTCAACAACCACGACCAGGTCCGCACCGTCACCCGCTACGGCGAACCCACCCCCGAGGGCAGCGGTCTCGGCCCCGCCCGGGCCCGCGCCGCCGCGCTGCTGATGCTGGCGCTGCCCGGCGCCGCCTACGTCTACCAGGGCGAGGAGCTGGGCCTGCCCGAGGTCGTCGACCTGCCCGACGAGGTGCTCACCGACCCGATCTTCCGCCGCACCGGCAGCCGGGCTCGGATCCGCGACGGCTGCCGGGTGCCGCTGCCCTGGTCGGGACAGGCCTCCCCGTTCGGCTTCACCTCCGGCACCGAGGGGGCCACGCCCTGGCTGCCGCAGCCCGAGTGGTTCGCCGAACACGCCACCGACCGCGCCCTCGCCGACACCCGCTCCTTCTGGCACCTGTACCGCGACGGTCTGCAACTGCGCTCCACGCTGCCCCAGTTGGGCGAGGGCACGCTGCGCTGGCTGGAGACCGAACCGGACGTCCTGGCCTTCGTCCGCGGCGACGGCCTGGTGTGCGCCGTCAACTTCGGCACCGCCCCCGTACCCGCGCCGGTCCCCGGCACACCGCTGCTGGCCAGCGGCCCCTGCCCGGACGGAGTCCTCCCCGGTGCCACGGCCGCCTGGTGGATCGACGACTCCTGACGCCCGCTCACTTCACGCACCCGAAAGTCTTCCGGACGCACTTCTGAACATCTCCGAACGCTTCTGAAGGGACATCAACGATGATGCGACGACGTACCACCCTGCTCACCGGCTGCACCGCCCTCGTGCTCGCCCTCGGCGCCACCGCCTGCGGCTCCGGCGAGCCCGTCTCGGCCGGCGGCGGTGACGGTGACAAGGCGCTCAACGGCCAGACCGTCTCCGTCGCCGGTGTCTGGTCCGGCAGCGAGCAGAAGAACTTCCAGAAGGTGCTCGACGCCTTCACCGAGAAGACCGGCGCCAAGACGGAGTTCGTCTCCACCGGCGACAACGTCTCCACCGTCGTCGGCAGCAAGATCGAGGGCGGCAACGCCCCCGACGTCGTGATGGTCCCCCAGGTCGGCGTGTTGAAGCAGTTCGCCGAGGCGGGCTGGCTCAAGCCGCTGGACAAGAAGGTCCAGGGCACCGTGGAGAACAACTTCGCCGAGGTGTGGCAGAACTACGGCAGCGTCGACGGCACGCTGTACGGCCTCTACTTCAAGGCCGCCCACAAGTCGACCGTCTGGTACAGCCCCGAGGCCCTGGAGCAGGCGGGCATCACCCCGCCGAAGACCTACGACGCCATGCTGAAGGACGGACGCACGATCTCCGACTCCGGCCTCGCCGCCTTCTCGGTCGCCGGACAGGACGGCTGGACGCTGACCGACTGGTTCGAGAACGTCTACCTCTCCCAGGCCGGGCCCGAGAAGTACGACGCCCTCGCCGCGCACGAGATCAAGTGGACCGACCCGACGGTGGTGAAGGCGCTCACCACGCTCGGCGAACTCTTCAAGGACAAGCAACTCGTCTCGGGCGGCCAGAAGGAAGCCCTGAACACCGACTTCCCCGGTTCGGTGGAGAAGGTCTTCGGCCCCGAGCCGGACGCCGCCATGGTCTACGAGGGCGACTTCGTGGCCGGCGTCGCCAAGGACCAGTTCGGCAAGAACATCGGCACCGACGCGAACTTCTTCCCGTTCCCGCCGGTCGGCGACGGCGAGGCCCCGGTGGTCAGCGGCGGCGACGCGGCCGTGGTGCTCAAGGACGGCAAGAACGCCGAGGCCGGCATGGCGCTCCTCGAGTACCTCGCCACGCCGGAGGCCGCCGCCGTGTGGGCCGAGGCCGGAGGCTTCCTCTCCCCGAACAAGGAGCTGGACCTTTCCTCCTACGGCGACGACGTCACCCGCGCCACCGCCGAGTCCCTGATCGAGGCCGGCGACTCGGTCCGCTTCGACATGTCGGACCAGGCCCCGGCGGCCTTCGGCGGCACCCAGGGCAAGGGCGAGTGGAAGATCCTCCAGGACTTCCTGCGTGACCCGTCCGACCCGAAGAAGACCGCGGCCGAGCTGGAGAACGCGGCGGCCAAGGCCTACGGGAACTGACGGTCATGACCGCCACCCTGGTGAAAGAGGCGAGCCCTCCGGCTCCTTCGCACCCCGATCGTGCCCCCCGCCGGCGCCTGCGCCGGCGGGGGCGGATCGTCGCCGTGCTGTTCGTGCTGCCCGCCCTGCTCCTGCTGGGCGCGCTGGTCGTCTACCCGGTGCTGTTCTCCGTCGGACGCAGCCTCTTCGACGCCTCCGGCACCCGGTTCGTGGGCGGCGAGAACTACCTCGAGATGTTCCGCGACCCGGTCACCCTCAAGGCCGTCCGGAACACCGCGATCTGGGTCGTCATCGCCCCCACCCTGCTCACCGGCCTGGGCCTGATCCTGGCCGTGCTGGTGGAGAAGATCCGCTGGGCCACCGCCTTCAAGTTGCTGCTGTTCATGCCGATGGCGGTGTCCTTCCTGGCGGCCGGCATCGTCTTCCGGCTCGCCTACGACGAGGACCCGGACAAGGGCGTGCTGAACGCGGCCGTCGTCTCGGTCCACGACACCTTCAAGGGCAGCTCGTCCTACCCGACGGCCCGCGCCCGCGAGGGCGACGGGGCGGGCCTGACCAAGGAGGCGGACGGCTCGTACGTGACCGGGGCGGACGTGTCGCCGGGCGGCACGGCGGCGCTGGGCCTGGTCGGCGTGGCACCCAAGGACCTGCCCGGGGAGGCGGCACCCGCCTCCCCGGCGGCCTCCCGCGAGGCGGCCTCCGACGAGGTCGGCGGCGTGGTGTACCTGGACTTCACCCCCGGCGGGGGAGGAGAGCCGGGCCGGGTCGACGAGGGGGAGAGCGGACTGCCCGGCATGAAGGTCGAGGCGCTCCGCGACGGACGCACGGTCGCGACCACGACCACCGGGGCCGACGGCTCGTTCCGCTTCACCGGACTGGACGACGGCCCCTACGCGCTGAAACTGCCCGCCGAGAACTTCGCGCCCCCCTACCAGGGCATCTCCTGGCTCGGACCGACGCTCGTCACCCCGGCCATCATCGGGGCCTACCTGTGGATCTGGACCGGCTTCGCGATGGTGCTGATCGGCGCCGGCCTCGCCGCGCTGCCGCGGGACGCGCTGGAGGCGGCGCGGATGGACGGCGCGAACGAGTGGCAGATCTTCCGCCGGATCACCGTCCCGCTGCTCGCACCGGTCCTCACCGTCGTCTTCGTGACCCTGGTGATCAACGTGATGAAGGTCTTCGACCTCGTCTACATCATCGCGCCCGGACCCGTGCAGGAGGACGCGACCGTGCTCGCGACCCAGATGTGGCTGGTGTCGTTCGGCGGCGGCAACGACCAGGGACTGGGCAGCGCGCTCGGTGTGCTGCTCCTGCTGCTGGTCGTCCCCGCCATGGCCTTCAACGTCCGCCGTTTCAGAAGGAGCCAGCGATGAACGCGATCCGGCGCGGCCTGGGCAACGCGGTCGTGCAGGCCTTCCTGGTCGTGATCGGGCTGGTGTGGATGACCCCGCTGGCCGGCCTGTTCCTGTCCTCGATGCGCTCCGCCGAGGACACGGCCAAGGGCGGCTGGTGGACGGTGTTCACCAGCCCCGGGCAGCTGTCCTTCGACAACTACGCGGCCCTGCTGAAGAACTCGGGGATGACCCAGGCGTTCTGGAACACCGTGCTGATCTCGGTGCCGACCACGGTGCTGGTGGTGATCGTCGCGGCGCTCGCCGGATACGCCTTCGCCTGGCTGGACTTCCCCGGCCGGGACACGATCTTCCTCGTCGTGGTCGCCCTGTTGGTGGTGCCCGTGCAGATCGGGCTGCTGCCGGTGGCCAAACTCTTCGGCCAGCTGGGCCTGTTCGGCACCATCCCCGGGGTCGTGCTGTTCCACGTGGCGTACGGACTGCCGTTCGCGGTGTTCCTGCTGCGGAACTACTTCGCCGAGATGCCCAAGGAGATGCTGGAGGCCGCCCGCATGGACGGCGGCAGCGAGTGGCGCATCTTCACCCGGCTGATCCTGCCCGTCGGGCGGCCGGCGATCGCCAGCCTGGCCATCTTCCAGTTCCTGTGGGTCTGGAACGACATGCTGGTGGCGCTGTTGTTCGCGGACAGCTCCTCACAGCCGCTGACGGTGGAACTCCAGTCGCAGATCCGCCAGTTCGGCAGCAACATCGATGTGCTCGCGCCGGGGGCGTTCCTGTCGCTGGTGGTGCCGGTGGCCGTGTTCTTCGCCTTCCAGCGGCACTTCGTGCAGGGGGTGATGGCGGGGTCGGTGAAGTGACGGCCACCGTCCCACCCGGAAACGCACGGACCCCCGCCTCCTCACGAGGCGGGGGTCCGTGCGTGTTCACGCGGTCACGCGGAAGCAGGCGGATACAGCGCCCGCGGCAGCTGCGAGGCCGCCGCCGCGTCCAGGAGCCACAGGGTGCGGGCCCTGCCGTACGCGCCCGCCGCCGGGGCCTGGATCTCGCCCGCGCCCGACAGGGCGATCGCCGCGGCCTCCGCCTTGTCCTCGCCGGCCGCCAGCAGCCACACCTCCCGGGCCGCACGGATCGCCGGGAGGGTGAGCGTCACCCGGGTCGGCGGCGGCTTGGGCGCCCCGTGGACGCCGACCACCGTGCGCTCCGTCTCCCGCACCGCGGGCAACTCCGGGAAGAGGGACGCCACATGCGTGTCCGGGCCGACACCCAGCATCAGCACGTCGAACGTCGGCACCGCGCCGTGGTCCGTCGGACCCGCGGCACGGGCCAGCTCCTCGGCGTACGCGGCCGCCGCCGCGTCCACGTCGGCGCCGTGCGGTCCGTCGGACGCGGGCATGGCGTGCACGCGCTTCGGGTCCAGCGGCACCGCGTCGAGCAGCGCTTCACGGGCCTGGGTGACATTGCGCTCCGGGTCGCCGTCCGGTAGGAACCGCTCGTCGCCCCACCACAGGTCGATCCGGCTCCAGTCGACCGCGTCCCGGGCGGGCGCGTCCGCGAGCGCGGCCAGCAGACCGTTGCCGTTGCGGCCGCCGGTCAGCACCACGGACGCCGAACCCCGCGAGGCCTGCGCGTCCACGACCCTGGTGATCAGCCGGGCCGCCGCGGCCTGCGCCATCAGCTCCTTGTCGCGGTGCACGACCAGCTGCGGTGCCGTACTCACTTCGCCTCCACCTTCCTCAGCGGTGCCTGCGCCGGTGCCTCGACCGCGGGACCTTTCGCAGCCGGTCCGCCGGCAGCGGTGCCCGACGCTCCTTTGGCCGGCGGCTCACCCGCCGGCTTCCCGGAGTCGTCCGACGCCTCGTCCAGCGCACGCGACACCTCGTCGAGCGCGGTCGTCGCCTCGGTCAGCCCGCGCGACACCTCGTCCAGCGCACCGGACGACGCCTTCGTCGCGCCCGCCCCCGTCGCCGGACTCCTCAGCCGCTCGACCCCGTACCGCAGGGCCGACGCGTACGTGTCGTCCGGGTCCAGCCGGCGCAGCTCCTCCGCGATCAGCTCCGCGGTGTCCCGGCGCTTGAGCGCCACCGCCCGCTTCGGCTGGCCCTGGATGGACAGCGTCGCGAGCGAACCGTCGGCACGGTCCAGCACGATCGGGCCGCAGTCGGTCGACAGCCGGACCGCGGTGAGCCCCGGGCCGCTCGACAGCGAACGCTTCACGGGCACGCCCAGCCGAGCTGCGAGCCACATGGCCAGCAGCTCGCAGCTCGGGTTGAACTCCTCGCCCTCGACCTCCACGCCCTGCACCTCGCAGGACACCTGGTCCAGAGCCGCGGCCAGCATCGAACGCCAGGGCGTGATCCGGGTCCAGGACAGGTCCGTGTCGCCCGGGGCGTAGGCCTCGGCGCGGGCCGCGAGCTCCCGCACCGGCTGCTCGCAGGCGTAGGTGTCGGTCACCCGGCGCTGGGCCAGCGCGCCCAGCGGGTCGCCGGCCGGGTTCAGCGGGGCGTTGACCGGCCACCAGACCACCACCGGGGCGTCCGGCAGCAGCAGCGGCAGCACCACCGACTGGGCGTGGTCGGCGACCTCGCCGTACAGCCGGAGCACCACCGTCTCACCGGTGCCCGCGTCCGCGCCGACCCGCACCTCGGCGTCCAGCCGGGACTGCGTACGGTCGCGGGGGGAGCGGGACACCCGCTTGATGACGACCAGGGTGCGCGAGGGATGCTCGCGCGAGGCGTCGCCGGCGGACTTCAGGGCGTCGTAGGCGTTCTCCTCGTCGGTCACGATGACCAGGGTGAGCACCATGCCGACCGCCGGAGTGCCGATGGCCCGGCGGGCCCGCACCAGCGCCTTGTTGATCTCGCCGGCCGTGGTGTCCGTGAGGTCTATCTTCATGGCCGCCGCCAGCTCCGTCCGTCTCGCTCGAGCATGTGGTCCGCCTCCACGGGCCCCCAGGTGCCGGCCGGGTACTGGGCCGGCCGTCCGTGGTTGTCCCAGTACTCCTCGATCGGGTCGAGGATCTTCCAGGACAGCTCGACCTCCTCGGTGCGCGGGAAGAGATTGGAGTCACCGAGCAGGACGTCGAGGATGAGCCGTTCGTACGCCTCCGGGCTGGACTCGGTGAACGACTCGCCGTAGGCGAAGTCCATCGACACGTCCCGGATCTCCATGGACGTGCCCGGCACCTTGGAGCCGAACCGCACCGTGACACCCTCGTCCGGCTGGACGCGGATCACGATCGCGTTGGAGCCCAGTTCCTCGGTGGCCGTCGTGTCGAACGGCGAGTGCGGCGCCCGCTGGAACACCACCGCGATCTCGGTGACCCGGCGGCCCAGCCGCTTTCCGGTGCGCAGGTAGAAGGGGACACCCGCCCAGCGGCGGTTGTCCACCCCCAGCTTGATCGCGGCGTACGTGTCGGTCCTCGAGGAGGCGTCGATGCCCTCCTCCTCCAGGTACCCGACCGCCTTCGCGCCGCCCTGCCAGCCCGCCGCGTACTGCCCGCGCACGGTGTCCCGGCCCAGGTCCTTCGGCAGCCGCACGGCGCCGAGCACCTTGGTCTTCTCCGCGGCCAGTGCGTCCGCGTCGAAGGAGGCCGGCTCCTCCATGGCGGTGAGCGCCATCAGCTGGAGCAGGTGGTTCTGGATGACGTCACGGGCGGCGCCGATGCCGTCGTAGTAGCCGGCCCGGCCGCCGATGCCGATGTCCTCGGCCATGGTGATCTGCACGTGGTCCACGAAGGACCGGTTCCAGATCGGCTCGAACATCGTGTTGGCGAAGCGGAGCGCCAGGATGTTCTGGACGGTCTCCTTGCCCAGGTAGTGGTCGATCCGGAAGACCTGGTCCGGGGCGAACACCTCGTGGACGAGCGCGTTGAGCTCCTCGGCCGACTTCAGGTCGTGGCCGAAGGGCTTCTCGATCACCGCGCGCCGCCAGGAACCACTGCTCTGGTCGGCCAGCCCGTGCTTCTTCAGCTGCTGGATGACCACCGGGAAGGACCGCGGCGGCACCGACAGGTAGAACGCGAAGTTGCCGCCCGTGCCCTGTGCCTTGTCCAGTTCCTCGATGGTGCCGCGCAGCCGCTCGAAGGACTCGTCGTCGTCGAAGGTGCCCTGGACGAAGCGCATGCCCTGGATGAGCTGCTGCCAGACCTCCTCGCGGAACGGAGTGCGGGCGTGCTCCTTGACCGCGTCGTGCACCACCTGCGCGAAGTCCTCGTGCGCCCACTCGCGGCGGGCGAACCCGACCAGCGAGAAGCCCGGCGGCAGCAGACCCCGGTTGGCGAGGTCGTACACGGCCGGCATCAGCTTCTTGCGGGAGAGGTCGCCCGTGACGCCGAAGATGACCAGGCCCGACGGCCCCGCGATACGCGGGAGCCGTCGGTCCGCGGGGTCACGCAGCGGGTTGCTGCTCGACAAGGTGTCAGCCCTCCGAAGGGGCGAGGCGCGCGAGCTCCGCCTCGGTCGACTTCAGCAGGTCGTTCCAGGACGCCTCGAACTTCTCGACGCCCTCCTCCTCCAGCAGCTGCACCACGTCGTCGTACGAGATGCCCAGCCGCTCCACGGCGTCGAGGTCGGCGCGGGCCTGCTCGTAGGTGCCGGCGACGGCGTTGCCCTTGATCTCGCCCTGCTCCTCGGTGGCGAACAGCGTCGCCTCCGGCATGGTGTTCACCGTGTTCGGCGCCACCAGGTCGTCGACGTACATCGTGGACTTGTACGCCTTGTCCTTCACACCGGTGGAGGCCCACAGCGGACGCTGCCTGTTGGCGCCCTCACGCTCCAGCGCGCTCCAGCGGTCGGTGGCGAAGACCTCCTCGTACGCCTGGTAGGCCAGGCGCGCGTTGGCGACGGCGGCCTTGCCGCGCAGCGCCTTCGCCTCGTCGGTGCCGAGCGCGTCGATCCGCTTGTCGATCTCGGTGTCCACGCGGGACACGAAGAACGACGCCACCGAGTGGATCTTCGACAGGTCCAGGCCGCGCTCCTTGGCCTTCTCCAGACCGGTCAGGAACGCGTCCATGACCTTGCGGTACCGCTCCAGGGAGAAGATCAGCGTGACGTTGACGCTGATGCCCAGGCCGATGACCTCGGCGATCGCCGGGATGCCGGCCTCGGTCGCCGGGATCTTGATCAGGGTGTTGGGCCGGTCCACCAGCCAGGCCAGCTGCTTGGCCTCGGCGACGGTGGCGCGCGTCTCGTGCGCCAGCCGCGGGTCGACCTCGATGGAGACCCGGCCGTCCTTGCCGTCGGTGGCGTCGAAGACCGGGCGCAGGATGTCGGCGGCGTCCCGGACGTCCGCCGTGGTGATCATCCGGATGGCCTCTTCGACCGTGACCCTGCGGGCGGCGAGGTCGGCGAGCTGCTGCTCGTAGCCGTCGCCCTCGGAGATCGCCTTCTGGAAGATCGACGGGTTGGTGGTGACGCCCACGACGTGCTGCTGGTCGATCAGCTCGGCGAGGTTGCCGGACGTGATCCGCTTGCGCGACAGGTCGTCCAGCCAGATCGCGACGCCCTCGTCGGAAAGGCGCTTCAATGCGTCTGTCATGGAAATTCCATCTCCTACTACGTGTCGTATGTGAGCGTCAGCGCCGGGCAGCGGCGAGTGAGTCCCGGGCCGCGGCCGCCACGTTCTCGGCGGTGAAGCCGAACTCCTTGAACAGCACCTTGCCGTCGGCGGACGCGCCGAAGTGCTCCAGGGACACGATGCGCCCGGCGTCCCCGACGTACTTGTGCCACGTCAGACCGATACCGGCCTCCACCGCGACGCGCGCCTTCACGGAGGGCGGCAGGACGCTGTCCCGGTACCCCTGGTCCTGCTCCTCGAACCACTCCACCGACGGCATGGACACCACGCGCGTCGGCACCCCGTCGGCCTGGAGCCGCTCACGGGCCTCGACGGCGACGTGCACCTCGGAACCGGTGGCGATCAGCACGACCTGCGGCTCCGTGCTCTGTCCGGAGGCCTCCTCCGCCTCGAACAGCACGTAGCCGCCGCGCGCCGCGTCCTCGTTGGGCTCGTACGTCGGCACGCCCTGCCGGGTGAGGGCCAGGCCGTGCGGCTGGCCCTTGCCGAACTCCTTGGTCCAGCGCTTGAGGATCTCCCGCCAGGCGATCGCGGTCTCGTTGGCGTCCGCCGGGCGGACGACGTTCAGACCGGGGATGGCGCGCAGCGAGGCCAGGTGCTCGACCGGCTGGTGGGTCGGGCCGTCCTCGCCCAGACCGATGGAGTCGTGCGTCCACACGTACGTCACCGGCAGGTGCATCAGGGCCGACAGCCGCACCGCGTTGCGCATGTAGTCGGAGAACACCAGGAAGGTGCCGCCGTAGATCCGGGTGTTGCCGTGCAGCGCGATGCCGTTCATCTCCGCGGCCATGGCGTGCTCGCGGATACCGAAGTGGATGGTGCGGCCGTACGGGTTCGCCTCGGGCAGCGGGTTGCCGACCGGGAGGAACGAGGACGTCTTGTCGATCGTCGTGTTGTTGGAGCCCGCCAGGTCGGCCGAGCCGCCCCACAGCTCCGGGACGACCGCGCCGAGCGCCTGGAGCACCTTGCCGGAGGCGGCACGGGTGGCGACCGCCTTGCCCGGCTCGAAGACGGGAAGCTTGTCCTCCCAGCCCTTGGGCAGCTCACCGGCCGCGATCCGGTCGAACTCGGCCGCGCGCTCCGGGTTGTTGCTCCGCCACTCCTGGAACGACTTCTCCCACTCGGCCCGCGCCTGCTTGCCGCGCTCCAGCGCGCCACGGGTGTGGCCGAGGACCTCGTCGGTCACCTCGAAGGTCTGCTCCGGGTCGAAGCCCAGCACCCGCTTGGTGGCCGCCACCTCCTCGTCGCCGAGCGCCGAACCGTGGGAGGCCTCGGTGTTCTGCGCGTTCGGGGCCGGCCAGGCGATGATCGAGCGCATCGCGATGAACGACGGCCGGTCGGTGACCTTCTTGGCCTCCTGGACGGCGTCGTAGATCGCGTTCGGGTCCAGGTCGCCGTCCGGCTTCGGGGCCACCCGCTGCACGTGCCAGCCGTAGGCCTCGTACCGCTTGGTGACGTCCTCGGAGACGGCCGTCTCGGTGTCGCCCTCGATCGAGATGTGGTTGTCGTCCCACAGCAGGACCAGGTTGCCGAGCTTCTGGTGGCCGGCCAGCGAGGACGCCTCCGCGGAGATGCCCTCCTGCAGGCAGCCGTCACCGGCGATGCAGTAGACGAAGTGGTCGAACGGGGACTCGCCCGGGGCGGCCTCCGGGTCGAACAGCCCGCGCTCGTAGCGGGCGGCCATGGCCATGCCGACCGCGTTGGCGACACCCTGGCCCAGCGGCCCGGTCGTCGTCTCCACGCCGGTGGTGTGCCCGTACTCCGGGTGGCCCGGCGTCTTCGAACCCCAGGTGCGGAACGCCTTCAGGTCGTCCAGCTCCAGACCGAAACCGGCCAGGTACAGCTGGGTGTAGAGAGTCAGGGACGAATGTCCGGCGGACAGGACGAAACGGTCCCGCCCGACCCAGTCGGCGTCCGCGGGGTCGTGCCGCATCACCTTCTGGAAGAGGGTGTACGCGGCGGGCGCCAGGCTCATCGCCGTACCGGGATGGCCGTTGCCGACCTTCTGTACGGCATCGGCGGCCAGGACGCGGGCGGTGTCCACGGCCCGCTGGTCCAGTTCGGTCCACTCGAGGTCTGTGGTGGTCGGCTTGGTGCTCACCCTGAGTCAGGGCTCCTCTCCACATGTTTTCGGATGCCGGATGAGTGCTCACCGGCGAGGTCGAGCCTACCCCTGGAGGGCGTGCATCCCCCGAGCCGTTCCAGACTGCCGGGAGTCCCGGCGATCCGCCTCCTGACCGGGAAGTCTTCCTGTTCGGCAGATGAATACGGAGCCGCTCATCCGGTTGCTCAATCGAGCTCGGAACTCCGTTGTGAGCGGCCGCCGCCAACACGACCGGACCCCCGCGATTGTCCGGGTCTGGGCAACGTCTAAGGTGGCGTGGTACGCGCGAGCCTTTACCGACACCTCATACGGGAGGGCTTGCTGGGAACTCTGTCAGGGGTGCGAGTGACGGCCGTTGAATCCCGTCCTGCGGGGATTGTCGGGACCAGCCAGAGCCCGAGTCACCGGCCGTTCGGGGCCCGTGTCGGGGCGTTCGTGGCGCTGACCAAGCCGCGGATCATCGAACTGCTGCTCATCACCACGGTCCCGGTGATGTTCCTGGCGCAGCAGGGTGTGCCCGACCTGGGACTGGTGCTGCTGACCTGCGTCGGCGGCTACCTGTCGGCGGGCGGCGCCAACGCGCTCAACATGTATCTCGACCGCGACATCGACGCGCTGATGGACCGCACCTCGCAGCGCCCCCTGGTCACCGGCATGGTCAGCCCGCGCGAGTGCCTGGCCTTCGGCATCACCCTGGCCGTCGTCTCGACGCTGCTGTTCGGCCTCACCGTCAACTGGCTGTCCGCCTGGCTCTCCCTCGGGGCGCTCCTCTTCTACGTCGTCGTCTACACGATGATCCTCAAACGGCGTACGGCGCAGAACATCGTGTGGGGCGGCATCGCCGGCTGCATGCCGGTGCTGATCGGCTGGTCCGCGGTCACCAACTCGATGTCCTGGGCACCGGTCATCCTCTTCCTCGTCATCTTCTTCTGGACGCCGCCGCACTACTGGCCGCTGTCCATGAAGGTGAAGGAGGACTACGCGCGCGTGGGCGTGCCGATGCTCCCGGTGATCGCCGGCAACAAGGCCGTCGCCAAGCAGATCGTGCTCTACAGCTGGGTCATGGTCGCGGTGTCGCTGCTGCTCACCCCGCTCGGCTACACCGGCTGGTTCTACACCGCGGTCGCGCTGGCCGCGGGCGGCTGGTGGCTGTGGGAGGCGCACGCGCTCCTCAACCGCGCCAAGGCCGAGGTGACCGGCAGCAAGCTCAAGGAGATGCGCCTGTTCCACTGGTCCATCACCTATGTGTCGCTGCTCTTCGTGGCCGTCGCGGTGGACCCTTTCCTGCGGTAGTTCCTGCGGCAGGCGACCTCAGAGACGTTCCGAGGGGCGGGGTCCGTGGCCAAGGCCACGGACC
>NZ_JBFAKH010000013.1:0-137923 GCF_040655635.1 Streptomyces sp. NPDC050388 | reverse complement strand
TTCGGTGGTTAAAAAAAAAACAATTTTTACAAACATTTCTTTGTCGTACACCCCCCCCCCCCCCGGGGGGGGGGGGGCGCCCGCCCCCCCGGCGGGGCCACCGCCCGAGCCGTTTTCGGGGCCTTTTCCAGAGGTCAGGTGAGCGCTCTCGACAGGAGGGTGGCGGTTTCGGCGATCAGCGGGTTGTCGGGGGAGGCGTCGGGCTCGTGCTTCGTCGTGAGGACCGCCATGACGAGGGGTGAGCGGCCCGGGGGCCATGTGAGGCCCACGTCGTGGTTGGTCCCGTACATCCCGCCCCCCGTCTTGTCGGCGACGGTCCAGTCGGAGGGCAGGCCGGCGCGCAGTTTCGCGCCGCCCGTGGTGTTGGCGAGCAGCCAGTCGGTGAGCCGTTCGCGGTCGCCGGCCGCGAGTGCGGTGCCGAGGACCAGCCGGGCGTAGGTCCGTCCGACGGCGCTCGGACTGGTGGTGTCCGTCGTACGCCACGGTTCGGCGGAGTTCAATTCGGGCTCCCACCGGTCGAGCCGCGTCGTCCTGTCCCCGACGGAGCGGCAGAACCGGGTGATCGCGGTGGGTCCTCCCAGCTCCCGGAGCAGGAGGTTTCCCGCGGTGTTGTCGCTGTAGCAGATGGTGGCGGCGCACAGTTCCGCGACCGTCATGCCGTCGGCGAGGTTCTCCGGCTTGCCGGTGATCGGTGCGTGGCCGGAGTCCGTGACGTCCTTCCCGGTGTACCGGATGCGCCTGGCCAGGAACTCCCCGTCGCGGTCGAGGTCACGCAGCACGGCCGCGACGGCCAGTGTCTTGAAGAGCGAACAGACGGGGAAACGCTCGTGCGCGCGGTACCGCACCGTCCGGCCGGTGGCGGTGTCGCGGGCGTAGACCCCCAGCCGGGCGGAGTGCCACCGTTCGAGCTCTCGCAGCCGGCGCGTGATCTCGCTGCCGCCCTCGGGTGTCGACGCGTGGGCGTTTCCGCTCGTAGGTAAGGCGGTGGCCAGTGCTGCTCCGGCTCCCAGGGCGAGCACTTCACGCCGGGACGAGGGCTTGCCTGCGGCATTCAAGATCGTCCTCTCCTCCGGTCAGGATCTCCACTGCCGAGAACGCCCGCCCGGATCACCTGGTTCCGTCCGAAAGGAGAAACGCCCTCGGGCCGAGGAGGAAATCGCCAGGGCCCCGGCGGAGAAAATCCGTACCGTGCCGGCCGGAGAGGGCGGAGACTCTTCTCATGGCCGACATGGGGGCGTTCCGGGAAGCAGTCGTCGCGTGGGACGCCGGTGGGCCGGGTGAGCCCGCGCGCGAGCTGGCGGCGCGGTTGCCCGTCCGGGCGGTCGTCCTGCTCGAAGGGCCGAGCGACGCCGCGGCCGTCGACGCACTGGCTGAGCGGCGCGGGCGGGACCTGGAGGACGAAGGGATCTGCGTACTGCCGATGGGCGGTGCGATGAGCGTCGGGCGCTTCGCCCGGCTTCTCGGACCGTCACCCGGCCTGGGCCTGCGCCTCACGGGACTGTGCGACGTGAGGGAACGCCGCTTCTACGCCCGTGCCCTGACCGGGTCGGCGGTGGCCGGTGCAGCCCAGCCGCAGCGGTTCTTCGTCTGCGCGGCAGATCTGGAGGACGAGCTGATCCGCGCGCTGGGTGTGGCACGGGTGGAGGAACTCGTCCGGGCCGAGGGCGACCTGCGGGCCCTGCAGAGGTTCCTGCGCCAGCCCGCGCAGCAGGGCCGCACCCCGCAGCAGCAGCTGCGGCGCTTCCTCGGTACGAAGAAGGGGCGCAAGATCCGCTACGGCCGCGTCCTCGTCGAGGCCCTCGAGCCCGACCGCGTACCCGCCCCGCTCGACGACCTGCTCGCCGGTCTCTTGACGCATCCGTCGACCTTGACTCCGGCCCAGCGTCCGCGGCGTGGGGCCGCGGGCGCGGCGACGGCCGGACCCGGGGCGGGTGCGTGAGGGCACCCGTCCCGGGGCGGTCGGGTTGCTCAGAGCTGCCGGTAGTAGACGGTCACCGGGAGCGGGGTGCAGCCGAGTTTCTCGTACAGGGCCCTGGCGGGTGCGTGGAAGGGGTCTCCTCCGGTACCGATCTCGACCACCTCGGCTCCGAGGGACCGCATCTGTTCGAAGGCGTGCTCGCACAGGGCGGTGCCCACCTGGTGCCGGCGGTGCTCGGCGGACACGGCGAGGTGCGTGACACTGCCGTTCCTGCGCGCCGGGTCGACGGTCCAGGCCACGTAGCCCGCGATGCCGTCCTCGGTCTCGGCGACCGCGACGTACGCGTGCCGCTCGGGTGCGTGGAGTTCGGCGACCTGCTTGCGGTAGTCGTCGCGCCAGTCGCCGTGCTGGTTGGCGAAGACGGCCTCGCCCACCAAGGGACGGAAGGAGTCCTCGTAGAACGGCCGGAACGTCTCGATGGTCAGTTCGGTGAGTGGCGCCAAGTCGCCGTGAACGAACGCGCGCATGCGCATGGAAGTGTGCCTTTCGGGGCTGAGGGCTTGATACCCGGGGACACCCGGGGGAAGAGAGGGCATCGGTCGGCCCGCTCCCTGCCGATCGCGGTCGGATCGGCGGTGAGCCAGGCCCTCAGCGGCGGGTACGCCAGGCGGCAAAGCACTCCATGACCCGCATCGTACGCCCCAGCCTGCCCGCGCAGGCGTGGGATCCGTTCTGGGCGCGGGGGCGCTCGGGGTTCGTGCACGGTTCGTCGGCGAAGCGGTGCGTCGACGGGGCAGGCGAGCATGCGCTTCGGCGTACGAACGCACACTCCGTCGGCCGACGGGCGGCTGGTGCCGGAGCTCATGGAATGTGCCGAGTTCCCAGGCGACTTCGGAGACCGCCCGGTCCTGGCCGAAAGTTTTTCGCGGAGGGCGGCAACCTCCCGCACACTCGCACGTCGTGCAGGGAGAAGGGCATGATCTCGTGCCCCCGACGCACATCGGGAGAAACCGCCTTGTCCTACCTGAAGCGCGCAGTCGTCACCGCCGTCGCCACCGGCGCACTGGCCGCGACCACCGTGCCCGCCTGGGCGACGGCCGAGTCGAGCGCCACGCCGTCCGCCGCCCCGTCGCCGGTCACCAGCCTGCCGCCGAACGCCACCCCCTCCGCCGCCCCGAGCCCGGAGGCCAGCCTGCCGCCGAACGCCACCCCCTCCGCCGCCCCGAGCCCGGACACCAGCCTGCCGCCGAGCGACACATCGTCTGCCGCCCCGAGCCCGGAGGCCAGCCTGCCGCCGGACGACACCAAGCCGATTCCGGACGTCAGCAGCGCCCCCGGCGCCCCGCGGTCCTCCACCGAGCCCGAGCTCGCGCACACCGGCTCCGACTCCACCACCGTCGCCATGGGTGCCGGCGCCGCCGGCCTCGTCGCGCTCGGGGCCGGGGCCCTGTTCGTCGTGCGGCGGCGCGCCCTTCGCTGACGTGCTCGCCCCGAGGAACCCCGTGCTGCACCACGCCCCGCCGTTCCGCCCCGCCGCGCCCGGATTCCCCCGGGTGCGGCCCGGCGGCGGGCGGGGCGTGCGTGCGGCCCTGCGCACACTGCTGCTGCTCCGCGACCGGTCGGCCCCGGCTGCCGGCCGCCCGCTCGCAAGCCACCTGCGGCCCGCGGCCCCGTACGGCACCGCGGCACCCCGGCATCCCACCCTCACCGACCTCTACCACGCGCACCGCCTCGGCATGGTCCGCCTTGCGGTACTCCTCGTCGATGACCTCGCCACCGCCGAGGACGTCGTCCAGGACGCCTTCACCGCCCTCTACCGTCGCCACGGCGAGCACATCACCGAGGTCGACAACGCGCTGGGGTACCTGCGCACGGCGGTCGTCAACACCTCCCGTTCGGTGTTGCGGCGCCGTCGCACCGCCCGCGCCTGGACCCCGCCCGCCCCGGTCGACGTCCCCTCCGCCGAGGAGCACGTGGTGCTGGACGAGGCGCACCGCGAGGTGCTCGCCGCCCTGGGCCGGCTCACCCCGCGCCGCCGCCAGGTCCTGGTCCTGCGGTACTGGGCCGACCTCAGCGAGGCGGAGATCGCCCAGGCCCTGGGGATCAGCCGGGGTGCGGTCAAGTCGAACGCCAGCCGCGCCCTGGACGCGCTGGAACGGATTCTGGAGGGACGGATATGACGGCCGGAGGGGAACGCGAACGTCTCGTGGAACGCCGACTGCGGCAGGCGCTCGAAGCCCGGGCGAAGTCGGTCACGGCAAGGGATCTGCGGCCGGCCGCGCCACCCCGCCCGGCCCGCCGACGGCTGTGGTGGAGGCGGGTTCCGACGTCCCGGGTCGGCCTCGCCGGTCTGGCCGGCCTCGCGGCCGCCGCCCTGGCCGGGGCCGCCTACCTGATGCTGGCCCCGGAACCGGCCGACCCGCGCCCCGTCCCGCCGGCCGTCCCGCCCGGGACCACCTTCCCGACTCCCAGCACGAGGCCCGGTACGACCCCGAGCGCGACACCGAGCCCCCGGCCGAGCGGCAGCCTGCCCGCGGACCGGTCCGCAGCGCCGTCCACCTCCCCCAGCCACTCGTTCCCGTACGGCACCGGTGGTTCGAGGGAGTGATCCGGCGGCCGGGTCAGGCACGCGGTGGCGTGAGAGGCCGGACAGGCCCTAGCCGTCGACGCCCTCGACGGCTTCCCCCGCGGGACCGCTCGCGTCCGGGCCGCTGTCCTCGGGGCCGATGGAGTGCTCTTCCCAGCGGTGCGCCCTCCAGCCCTCGTCGGGGGCGCCGGAGAGGATGACGACACCGGTGTTCCGCAGCGCGTGGGCGGAGGCGAAGGCGACGTCGACGTTCTCCGCCCGGGCCGCCACCCACATGCGGATCGCGGCACCGTGGCTGACCATGGCCACGGTCTCGGCCCCGGTGGCCGCGGCCTCCTCCACGACGGCGTCGTACCGCCCCAGGGCCTCCGCCCCGTTCTCCCCGCCCGGCATCCGGAGCCCGGTGTCCCCCGCCGACCAGGCGAAGGCGGTGGTCAGGTAGGTCTCGGCGGCTTCGGCGTCCCCCCGCATCTCCAGGTCGCCGGCGGACAGCTCCCGGATACCGTCGCGCACCCGGACCTCCAGTCCCGTCCGGGTGGCCAGCGGTGCCGCGGTGAGCTGTGCGCGCAGCAAGGTGGAGGCGTAGAGGGCGTCGATCCGCTCCTCCGCCAGCGCGTCCGGGAGGGCGGCCGCCTGCTCCAGGCCCAGCGGGGTCAGCCCGGGGCCGGGTTCTGCCGTGTCCAGCAGGTGCTTGAGGTTGGAAGGGGTCTGACCGTGGCGTATGAGCAGGAGGCGCATGTTCGGTTCTGTCTCCGTGAAGGCCGGGGGTTAGTCCTCCACTCTGCCACCTCGCTTGTCTCCCTCTCGGGTCGCCGTCTGCGGACCGGCTGGCCATGCTGGTGCTGGGAGCGGCCTGCATCCCGGCGACCTTCCCAGCGACAAGGAGCACGGCATGTCCACGGACACGGTCGGACGATTCCTGACGGCTCTGGACCCGGACCACCGGAAAGCCGTCAGCGCCAAACCGCGCGAGGAACAGGAGCAGCTCGCGGCGGCCTGGGAGCGGGAGCTGGAGAGCGACACCGAGCTCGACTCCCTCGACGAGCTGTCCCCGGCGGCGGCGGAAGCCGAGGCGGCCCGCCGCGTCCTGAACCGCGGGACGGGCTGATCCCGCCGGCGCCCCGCGCGCCTGACACCGGCCCTCGCGGATGTGTGACGTCCATGAGCCATGGCGCGTGTCACACGGCCGGCCTGTCACAGGGAGCGGGGCGCCGGCGTCTCGTGTTCGTCCGGTGCACCACCACGAACACGAGTGAGGACGACGGCATGGACGTCCGTTTCACCATGTTCGACAACGAGATCTCCCTGAAGTTCGCCAAGCGGTTCGCAGGCGCCGCCCTGGTGGTCCAGCAGTCTCCGCTGCCGAGGTCCACGCAGGAGCTGGTGTCGCTGCGCGCCAGCCAGATCAACGGCTGCGGTCACTGCATCGACATGCACACCAAGGAGGCGGCGGCCGGCGGTGAGAGCGCGGTCCGGCTCCACCTGGTCGCCGCCTGGCGCGAGTCCACCGTGTTCACCGACGCCGAGCGGGCCGCGCTGGCGCTCGCCGAGGAGGGCACCCGGCTCGCCGACGCCCACCAGGGCGTGTCCGACGAGACCTGGGCCCGGGTGCGCAAGCACTACGACGACGACCGGACCGCCGCGCTGGTCGCCCTGGTCGCGCTGATCAACGCGGCCAACCGGCTCGCCGTGATCGTGCACCAGCGGGGAGGCTCCTACGAGCCCGGCATGTTCGCCGCCGCGGTCGGCTGACGTCGACCGACCGGCAGGCGGATCCGGCCCGCCCGGCCCGTGATCACGCGCTCCGGGCCGGGCCGACGGTTCACGTGCCGCTCGACGACGTCCTGTCGGACGGTCGACGGAAGACCTGTCAGCCGCCCGTGCCGCCCGCCGGCCCAACTCGCCTCGTTCTATGCAGAATTCGTTTCCCTCCGGGTCGGACATGGTGATCCAACCCCTGCCGTCGGGGCGAGTGTGGTCGGCCAGTTGGCGGGCGCCGAGGGTGAGGGCGCGGGCGACTTCCTCAGCTCGGGTGCGGCCTGTCGGCCTCAGGTCGAAGTGGAGGCGGTTCTTGACGGCTTTTCCTTCCTCCACCCGGACGAAGAGCAGACCCGGGCCGCCGGTCGGATCCTCGATCAGGGCTTCCGGGTCGCCCGGTTCGTCCTCGTCCGAGATGGGACCGGCCCGGCCGTGGTGAGCATCCGCACCGCGCCACCAGCGACTACGGCATCACCGAGTCGGCTTGCGCTCGGTCACCCCGCGTGCTCCGAGCGAGCACGCCAGAGGTCGGCACACCACATCGCCAGCACGAAGGGAAACGTGGCCGGAGTGAGTCCCACCGCTTCGATCCCGGCCTGCAACAGCAGCACCGCGGGAACGGCGAGGACGCACGCTCGCCATCCTCTGCCGGTGCTGAGCATGCCCACCACGACGAGCACGGCGTTGAAGCCGTAGACGCCGGTGGTGATCTCGTCGGCCGGGAACAGCGGAACTCCCTGCACGATTCCGTACGTCGCCAGTGCGGCTGCGAGGGCTCCCACTGCCAGGGTCCACCGTGAAACCGCGAGTCCGGCGAGGACGAACAGGCCCGGCAGCAGACCCGTCACGAGGAAGACCTCGGCCGCGCTGGCGAAAACGCCCAGTCCGAACACCGGGTGGGACGGTGGCGCCGAAGGCCAGTGCCTGAACTCGCCCAGGTACTCCAGCAGCCAGTAGGTGAACACGAAGGGCGCGGTGTAGGCCGGTACGCGCAGAAAGTACCGGGCGACGTGCGTGAGCAGCGCGGCTGTCACCGCTCCCCCGACAGCGGCGAGCGCGGTGAGCCACAGCGGACGGAACGAGCCGGCGGCTCCCAGGGCGATCAGGACGGAATTGAAGCCGTAGAGCCCCTGCCCGATCCGCTCGGCCGGCACCCGCAACAGCGCGGCGGTGGCGGCCCCGACCGCGCTTCCGAGCAGTGCGCACATCCCGGCGACCGGGCCGGAGACGAACAGCCCCGCCAGGAACAGCACACCGGTGAGCGTGTTGTTCTGCAGGTACACCTGCGCGACTCCGCGAAGGATCCCCCGCAGTGCGTCGAGGACGAGGGCATCGCGATGTTCCGGTGGGGGCGTCTTCGTGCTCACCAGTGCTCCTCCGTGAGCTCCTTCCCGTCCGGGTGCGTCCGAAGGGCTTCGGTCAGCCGGTACTGCGCGGTCACCGCGTCGGAAGCCAGGGCGGTGGCCGTCGCCCCGCCGGCGGCCAGCGGGGTCAACGACCACCACTCGCCGCTCGTCGGCGCCACCGGGTCGTTCTTCCAGACCACGGATTCGGTGGCCACGACCCGCGCCCCGGCGAGACAGCCGGCACTGGCCTCCAGGCGGGGGTTTCCGAGTTCGAGCGTCTGCCGCAGCAACGGCACTCCCCCGCGCGTGATGTGCGTGCTGGTCTGCAACAGACCGGAACGCTCACTGCTGCGGCCGAGCACCAGTACCTCGCGGCAGCGCACGAGCGCGCCCTGCGCCAGCTCCGCCCGGAACTCGGCCTCGTGCTCGGCTCGGGCGGTCACGACGGTGTGTTGCGGCAGGTACTCGAGGGTGCCGCCCTCGGCGACCTCGACATGAACGGTGCTGCGGCTGCCGCCCCGGCGGTGGCCGGGCAGCACCAGTGTGGCGGCGACACCGCGCAGCAGCAGGCGCGCGCCCGCTCCGACCCGCACCCGCAGGTCCAGCTCGTCTCCGCCGAGTGGGGACGTCACCGAGTTGACCAGGTGCACCACCGCCCGATCCGCCGGTCCCGCGGCGGGTCGGACGGCCCCGCGCCGGGGCATCAGGGTCAGCGGTGAGGCCGAGGACAGCTCCCGGACGACGCTGCGGCCCCGCGGGTCGAGCTCCACG
This sequence comes from Streptomyces sp. NPDC050388, assembly GCF_040655635.1. Taxonomy (NCBI): domain Bacteria; kingdom Bacillati; phylum Actinomycetota; class Actinomycetes; order Kitasatosporales; family Streptomycetaceae; genus Streptomyces; species Streptomyces sp. NPDC050388. The sequence continues at coordinate 129,543 of NZ_JBFAKH010000013.1, read as the reverse complement.
GTCAGGCGCGCGCGGGCCTTCACCGCGCCAACCGCTCTCGGACCCAGGCCGTCACCTCGGGCGCTCCGGGGGTGTCGGTCAGCGATTGGGTGATCACCGGAAGCCCGCCGCGCATCCGGTGCGCGTCGGCGGTCATGACCGCCATGTCCGCACCGACCCGCTCAGCCAGATCGATCTTGTTGATGACCAACAGGTCGGCCGTGGTCACGCCGGGACCGCCCTTGCGGGGCACTTTGTCACCTCCGGCGACGTCCACGACGAAGATCTGGGCGTCGGCCAGCCCGCGGCTGAACACGGCCGTCAGGTTGTCGCCGCCGCTCTCGATCAGGATCAGGCGCAGACCGGAGTGGCGCTGCTCCAGGCGTTCGACGGCGTCGAGGTTGGCCGTGATGTCGTCGCGGATCGCGGTGTGCGGGCAGGCCCCGGTCTGCACGGCCTCGATCCGGTCCGGGTCGAGGACGCCGGCACGCCGCAGGAAGTCCGCGTCCTCGGTCGTGTAGATGTCGTTGGTCACCACAGCGAGGTCGACCTCGGCGCCGAGGGAGCGGCACAGGGCGGCGACCAGTGCGGTTTTCCCGCTTCCGACCGGACCGCCCAGTCCGATGCGGAGCGGGCGTCCCGCGGTGGGCGCAGAGCCGAAGGGGTCTGGTTCCGGCGCGGTCGGATCGAAGTTCACCGGGTGCCGGTGGTCGTGGTCGTGCCGATGGTCGTGGTCGTGCTGGTGGTCGTGGTCAGCTGGCAAAGAGCCTCACCTCGTCCCGATGGTGCTGTCGGTGGGCCTGCGCCAGCAGATCGAGCGCGGGAGCGCCCACCGCGGGGAGAGCGGCCGGGTCGTGCCCGGCCACGGAAGCGGCGTACTCGGTGATGCGTTCGAGATCCGGCCCGAGTGCGGCCACGGCGGCGTTCGCGGCGAAGGGATCGAGGCCCAGCAGCCGCACAGCGGCCGAAGCGGGACCGCTGACCGACAGGTACGCCGCCACAGCGGCGGCCTCCCGGGGCGTGCCCGCACGCACGCCCCCCGTCAGAGCGCCGATGACAGCCGGGTGGTGTGGCCGCGTGGACACCGCCAGCAACGCGTCGAGCGCGGCCGAGGGCCAGGCGGCACGACCGGCACGCGCGGTCCCGCGCCCCTGCGCGCGGGACGCCTCCCGTTGCGCGGGGGACGGCGTGCGCGCGTCGATCTCGGAGTCCAGCAGCCGCCAGTACCGGCCGTCGACTCCCGCGTCGGCTGCGTGTGCGGCGGCGGCGGCGAACACCGCGGCCAGGCGACCCGCGCTCCACAGCCGTCCGAACAGGAACTCCCGCAGTCCTCCGGGACCGGTGACCAGACCTCGGTGCACGGCTTCCTCCACCCCGCCCGAGTGCGCGTGGCCACCGCCCGGAAAACGAGCGTCGGCAAGTGCCAGCATGACCAGCGAGCACGACATGATCAGAACAGGAAGTAGCGTTGCGCCATCGGCAGCTCCGCAACCGGATCCGGTTCGACGAGTTCTCCGTCGATGCGCACCGCGAAACTGTCCGGGTCCACCCGGATCTCCGGGGTGGCGTCGTTGAGCGGCAGGTCGGCCTTGGTGGTGGAACGGGTGCTGGTGACACCGATGAGCCTACGGAACAGACGCAGCCGTTCGGGGAGCTCGGCGTCCAGCGCTGTCGGGGCGACGAAGTGCACGCTGCTCGCCGCGGCCGGCTTCAGGAACGACCCGAACATCGGACGCGAGAACACCGGCTGCGGCGTGGGGATCGAGGCGTTGGCATCGCCCAGCGCGGCCCGCGCGGCGAACCCGCCCTTGAGGACCATGTGGGGCTTGACGCCGAAGAACTTCGGTTCCCACAGCACCAGGTCGGCGATCTTGCCGACTTCGACCGAACCGACCGCGTCCTGGATGCCGTGCGTGATCGCCGGGTTGATCGTGTATTTGGCGATGTACCGGCGGGCGCGCATGTTGTCCGCGCGGTGGTCGCCCGGTAGCGAACCCCGATGCCGTTTCATGATGTGTGCGGTCTGCCAGGTGCGCATGACGACCTCGCCGATGCGCCCCATGGCCTGCCCGTCGGAACTGACCATGGAGATCGCGCCCACGTCGTGCAGCACGTCCTCGGCAGCGATCGTGGTCGGTCGGATACGGCTTTCGGCGAAGGCCAGATCCTCCGGGATCGACGGCTTCAGGTGATGGCACACCATGAGCATGTCGAGGTGCTCGTCGATCGTGTTCACGGTGTGCGGGAGGGTCGGGTTCGTCGACGACGGAAGGATGTGCGGCTCGGAGGCGATCCGGATGATGTCCGGTGCGTGCCCACCGCCTGCGCCCTCGGCGTGATAGGCGTTGATCGACCGGCCGTTGATGGCCTCCAGGGTGGACTCGAGGAAGCCGGACTCGTTGAGGGTGTCGCTGTGGATCGCGATCTGCACACCGGTTTCCTCAGCGATGCGCAAGGCGTTGTCGATCACTGCGGGGGTGCACCCCCAGTCCTCGTGCAGCTTCAGGCCCCCGGCGCCCCCGCGCAGCTGCTCGGTCAGTGCTTCGCCGCGCATGGTGTTGCCCTTGCCGAGCAGCAGGACGTTCACCGGGACGCCGTCGAGGGCCTGCAGCATCCGCCCGATGTTCCAGTCGCCCGGCGTCACCGTGGTCGCCCTGGAGCCGTCTGCCGGCCCGGTACCGCCACCGATCAACGTCGTCGTTCCCGAAGCCAGCGCGACGTCGATCGATCGGGGATCGATGAAGTGAACGTGGCAGTCGATCGCCCCGGCGGTGAGGATCCGGCCGTTTCCCGTGATGATCTCCGTCGACGGACCGATCACCAGCGCCGGATCGATGCCATCGGCGGCGTTCGGGTTGCCTGCCTTGCCGATGCCGACGATGCGTCCGTCGCGGATACCGACGTCGGCCTTGACCACCCCCCAGTGGTCCAGGATCACAGCGCCGGTGATGACCACGTCCGCCGTGCCCTCGGCGCGGATCGCCATCGACTGCCCCATCGACTCGCGGACCACCTTGCCGCCGCCGAACACGGACTCGTCGCCCGAACCGTGTGGCCCCAGGCTGCGATCCTCGGTGACCTCGATGAACAGGTCGGTGTCGGCCAGGCGTACCCGGTCACCGGTACTGGGGCCGAACAACTCGACGTAACGTGCACGGTCGATCTGCGGCGTGTTCTCGTCCGAGGTCATCGGTGCCCTTCACCCCTGCTTCCATAGGCGAATTCAGTCGGCTGGTGGTCCCGGCTGTCCAGGTCACCGGCCCATTCCAGGCGCAGCCCCCGGATCCTGCGGAGCCCGGAGATGGGGACCAGCACCACCTCCCGCTCGACGCCGGGCTCGAAGCGCACGGCGGTGCCGGCCGGAATGTCCAGTCGATGCCCCCACGCGGCCTGGCGGTCGAACTCCAGCTCAGGATTGGCGGCGGCGAAGTGGTAGTGCGAACCCACCTGCACCGGCCGGTCCGCGGGGTTCACCACGCGGATCCGCGTGCGGACACGTCCGGGGTTCAACGGCACGGCTTCGTCCGCGGGAATGATCTCTCCTGGCAGCACGGGGCCTCCTAGGCGATCGGCGAGTGGACGGTGACCAGCTTGGTTCCGTCCGGGAAGGTCGCCTCGACCTGCACGTCGTCGATCATCTCCGGGACGCCTTCCATGACCTGCTCACGTCCGAGAACGCGGCGTCCGCTGGACATCAGCTCCGACACGCTGCGCCCATCACGAGCTCCCTCGACGACGTGCTCGGTGATCAGCGCGACCGCTTCCGGGTAATTCAGCCGCACCCCCCGCTCCAGCCGACTGCGGGCGAGTTGGGCGGCGACGCACACCAGAAGTTTTTCCTGCTCCTGCGGTGACAGTTGCATGTTTCCTTTGTAGCGCCGCGGGAGATGACCGCAACCTGAGCTTGACTCCCACACCGTTGCGTTACTGCCTTCGGCTGGTCGGGGCGAATCTTCGCGAAGCCCCTGAAGGGCTCGGGGCAGTGGCTGTGTCCCGTGGTGGGTGAGGTATGCGGAGGGGGCGGGCTGACCGCTGTGGGGCGGGAGCGCCTCGCGGCTGCGGACGCGGGCCGGGGCTACCGGGGCGGGGCGAGGGTGAGGCCCGGCGGAGTGGTCCGGGGCCCGGGGAGAGCGGGCCCCGGAGCCGGCTAGTCGGCCCGGGACAGTTCCGCGCGGCCGAAGAGGAGGGCGTAGCCCGGGGGCAGTCGGTCCAGGATGCGGGTCACCAGGGCGTCACCGACCAGGGGCGGCAGGACGCTCAGGACCGAGCCGGCGTCCCAGCGGGCCGTGGCCGGGGTCGCCCCCTCGATACGGGTGGCCAGCGAGTCGACGAACTCCACCGCCGTCAGGGGGCGGGTCTCCGGGATCCGGGAGGCGACCACTCTCGCCGCCTCCTCCGGCAGGGCGCGGGCCAGGTCGACGCGTTCGTCGCCGACGACGTGGCCCCCGAGGGCGGACAGGACGATGCGGGTGACGCTCTCCGCCTCCGCTCTCGTCGGGTACCGGCCCGCTTCCCGCACCGCGTCCACCAGTTCGCGCCAGCCGTCGTCCCCTCCGTCGTCGCGGCGGGTGCGGCGGTCGCGGTTCGGGGCGGGGATCACCCCTTCCGTACGCGGCGTCACGGGCTTCTGCGGCGTCAGCGTGGTCATGTTGTGGTTCCTCTCCCTTCTCGGGGCTTCGGTCGCCCTCGCATCGGACGGGCATGGGGGCGCGTCCCGCGGAGGCCGGGGCCGGGGTCCGCGGGACGCGTTTCGTGGGTGCTGTCAGCCGCCGATCTGCTTGCGGCTGTCGCCGCCGGTGATCTGGATGCGGCGCGGCTTGGCCTGTTCGGCCACCGGGATGCGCAGGGTCAGGACGCCGGCTTCGTAGGACGCGTCGATGCGTTCGGTGTCCAGGGTTTCGCCGAGGAAGAGCTGACGGGTGAAGGCACCCGTGGGACGTTCGGCGACCAGCAGCTCCGCGTTCTCGGGAGCCGGGGAACGGCGTTCGGCGCGCACGTTGAGGACGTTGCGCTCGACGTCCAGTTCGATCGTCTCGGGGTCGATGCCGGGGAGGTCGAAGTGGACGATGAAGTCGTCCCCTGCCCGGTAGGCCTCCATCGGCATCACCGAGGGACGGCCTGTGGAGCCGAGGACCTGCTGCGCGAGTCGGTCGAATTCGCGGAAGGGGTCCGTGCGCATGAGCATCACAGCTCACTCCTTTCATCGATGGTCCAGGTGCGATGCCCTACGCCTTCTTATATAACTCGCGGGAGGAAAGTTGACAACCTACGACTCAACTCCTGGCTCCAACGACCACGGCCCTCTCACGACCCGGCCCACCCCGGGCGCGACACGGCCGGTCCGGGAGTTAGCCTCGGAGTCTTGTGAGGGCCCGCCCTTCGGACGCGGCGGCAGAAGACAGGACAGGACATGGCGAAGGTTCCCGGCTCGGTACTGGCCGCGAGTGGACTGGTCGGCGGGTACGGCGTGGCCCGCTGGACGCGGAAGCGGGAGCTGGGCGGGGTCGTCCTCGCCATGGCGGGGGCCGCGGCGGCGCACGGGTGGCGGGAGCGTGCCGGTGGGACGGCCGCGGGAGCGCTGTCGGCGGCGTACGTCGCCGCCTTCGCCGGGTCGCATCCGCTCGCGAAGAAGGTCGGCGCCTGGCCGGCCGTGTTCGGGGCGGCGGGGGCGATGGCGCTGGCGTCGTGGGCGGTCGCCGACCGGCGAGGCTGAGGGAGTCCGCCGGGGCGGGACCGGACGATCGGCTCGGGCCCGCCGGTCGGGTCGCGCACGTCCGGCGGGCCGGGGCCCGGTCAGGTCCGGTGGCTCAGCACGTTCACGACGCGGCCGTTCGGGTCGCGGACGAAGAAACGGCGTACGCCCCACTCCTCGTCCCGCAAATCCCGCACGATCTCCGCTCCCGAGGCCAGCACCTGCTCGTACACCGTGTCGACATCCTCGACCTCCACGCTCAGGTCCGGGACGACCGGTCCGGTGCGTTCCTCGGTGAAGAAGCTGATCTGGGCGGTGGGGTTGGCGGGGGACGCGAGCGTCATGACCCAGCCCATGTTCATGACCTCCTCGAAGCCGAGCAGGCCGTAGAAGTCGCGGCTGCCGCGCATCGCCTGCTCGGAGTCGACGTGGAGGTCGGGCATGATCCTGCGGACGGTCATGGTTTCTCGGCTCCTCACGGTCGGCATGCCCTGGGAGGACGGAGACTACGCCCCCACCACCCGCGCCACCGTGTAGATGGCCAGGCCCGCCAGGGAGCCGACGACCGTGCCGTTGATGCGGATGAACTGGAGGTCGCGGCCGATGTTCGCCTCGATCTTCCTCGTGGTGTGCTCGGGGTCCCAGCTCGCCACGGTGTCCGTGATCAGGGAGGTGATCTCCTTGCGGTAGGTGGTCACGACGTACACCGCGGCGCCCTCCAGCCAGCCGTCGACCTTGCCCTGCATCCTGGGGTCGGCCGCCATGCGCGCGCCCAGCGACAGCAGCGAGGCGCGTACCCGCAGCCGCAGCTCGCTGCGCTCGTCCTCCGCCGCGGAGACGATCATGGAGCGTACGGCGGTCCAGGCGGAGGCGATCAGGTCCTGGACCTCGCCGCGGCCGAGGACCTCACTCTTGAGGCGTTCGACCCGGGCGCGGGTGTCGGTGTCGGACTGGAGGTCGGAGGCGAAGTCGGCGAGGAAGCGGTCGAGGGCGCCGCGCGCGGGGTGGGTGGGCATGTCGCGCATCTCGGTGATGAAGCGCAGCAGCTCCTTGTAGACGCGTTCGCCGACCTTGCGGTCCACGAACCTCGGGGTCCAGCCGGGGGCCCCGCCGTGCACGGCGTCCATCACGTAGTCGCGGTGCAGCACGAGCCAGTCGTGGGCGCGGGTGACGACGACGTCGACGGCCTTCTTGTGACCGCCGTCGGCGACGATCCTGTCCAGCATCTTGCCCATGCCGGGCGCGATCTCCTGGGCGTTCGCGCGGCGCGTGACGGCCTCGCCGACCACCGCCTGGACGTCGGAGTCGCGCAGCACGGTCAGCGCGCCGCGCAGGGCGGCCGACAGCTCGGCGGTGACCCGGTCGGCGTGTTCGGGCACCGCGAGCCAGGCGCCGAGCCGGTTGCCGATGCCGACGGCGCGCAGCCGCCCGCGGACGACGTCCTCGGAGAGGAAGTTCTCGCCGACGAAGTCGCCCAGGGAGACGCCGAGCTGGTCCTTCTTGTTGGGGATGATCGCGGTGTGCGGGATGCGCAGGCCGAGGGGGTAGCGGAAGAGGGCGGTCACGGCGAACCAGTCGGCGAGCGCGCCGACCATGCCCGCCTCGGCCGCGGCGGCGACATAGCCCGCCCAGGCGCCGGCGCCCCGGTGGGAGGCCCATTCGGCGAGGACGTACACCACGGCGACGAACAGCAGCAGTCCGGTGGCGGTGAGCTTCATCCGGCGCACTCCGCGCTGCTTCTCCTCGTCCGCCGCGCTGAACGTCGTCATCGCGCGGTTCGTGGCGCCGCCGGGGCCAGGACCCGGAGCGGAGCCGGCACCGGGGCCCGCGCCAGGACCCGCGCCGGCGTCCGTGGTGCCCGCCGCCCTCGTCCGCCCGGTCCGTTTCATCCGCTCCACCCGCTCCACCCGCTCCACCCGCTCCGGCCCGCTGCACCTGTTCGGTGATCTCTCACACATTGTCCCTTCCTGTCCGACTCCTGGAACGGAACAGGAGTTCCCGGCGTCTGTTCAACGGGGGATCCGCAGGAAGTCCTGCCGGGGATCCCCCTCGTCCATGACGCATCATGGGATCGTCCGAACGGAGCCTCGGGCTCCCACCGTCCGAGGAGAACAGAACAGCATGACCCGGGGACGTGACGGGGGCGCGGGGGCGCCGCCCGCGAAGTACCGCGCCCTGCTCGCCGCCGTGGTCGCCGCGATCGTGGCCGTTTCCGCCGCCATCTACGTCACGGCGGCCTCCGACGACGGTACGCGACACCGCGGCACCCTCGCCGACGGCCACGGCGTTCCGCAGAACCCGGCCGCACCCGCCTCCACCGGCACCTGGGTCGGCTCCTGGGCCGCCTCCCCCGTCGGGGGCGAGCCCGGCACCGAGACGACCGGCCTCGCGGGCCGCTCGGTGCGCAACATCGTGCACACCAGCGTCGGCGGCACCAGCGCCCGGATCACCCTGTCCAACCTCTACGGGCAGTCCCCGCTGACCGTCACCCACGCCTCGATCGCCGTCTCCGCCGGCCGGGGCACCGCGGCGGCGCTCCCCGGCACCATGCGGCGGCTCGCCTTCGGCGGCCACCCCGCCGTCGTCATCCCGGCCGGCGGCCAGGTGATGAGCGACGCCGTGCGCATCGCCGTCCCGTACGACGGGGACGTCCTGGTCACCACGTACTCCCCCAGCGTCTCCGGACCGGTCACGTACCACCCGCGCGCCCGCCAGATCTCCTACGCCGCCCACGGCGAGCACACCCGCGACACGACCGGCGCCGCGTACACCGAGGAGAGCGCCTACTGGCGCTACCTGACCGCGCTGGACGTGCTGAGCAACGAGGCCGACGGCACGGTCGTCGTCCTCGGCGACTCGCTCACCGACGGCGTCACCTCCACCACGGGCGGCAACAACCGCTGGCCGGACGTCCTGTCCGACCGGCTGCGCGCCGCGGTCGAGGCCGGGCGGGACGTGCCGCGCCACGGCGTCGTCAACGAGGGCATCAGCGGCAACCGCGTCCTCGCCGACGGCCTCGGCCGCCCCCCGGAGAACCCCAGCGGCCTGAACCGGTTCGACCGCGACGTCCTCGACCGTACGAACGTCAAGGTCGTCGTCGTCGTCCTCGGCGTCAACGACATCCTGCGCGACCGGAACCTCGCCGACCCGGACGCGGTCGTCGGCGGCCTGAACACCCTCGTCGAGCGGGCCCACGCCCGCGGGCTGAAGGTGGTCGGCGCGACCCTGATGCCGTTCGGCGGCCACCGCGGCCACACCGGCCCGCGCGAGGCGGTACGGCAGCAGATCAACACTCAGATCCGCGCGGGGCGCGTCTTCGACGCCGTCGTCGACTTCGACCGGGCCCTGCGCGACCCGTACGACCCGCGCCGGCTGCGCTCCGACTACGACTCGGGCGACCACCTCCACCCGAGCGACCGGGGGTACACGCGGATGGCGGAGGTCTTCGACCTGGACGACCTGAAGGGCGGGGCACCGGCCCGGCTGTAGGCAGCGGGCGTCGCCCGGCGCGCTCAGCGGTCGCCGTCGCGGCGGGGTTCGCGCTGCTCCTCGCCGTGTCGGCCGTGCAGGGAGTCGAAGGAGCCGTACCCGTGTCCGAGGCCTCCGTGGTCCAGGGAGGCCCGGCCGGACGAGGAGGCGTCGAGCTCGCGGCCGTGTTCCTGGCGGTCCTGGCGGCCCTGACGGTCCTTGCGTTCCAGCTTCTCGCGGCGGCGTTCCTCGCGCAGCCGCTGCTTCTCCGCCCGGGCCAGCTTGCGCTGGACGCCGACGCCGCCCCAGAAGGCGAACCCCGTGACGATCACCCGCGGGGCGCCCGGGTCGCCCGGCTCGCCCTCCTCACTGTGGTCGAAGCCGCCCATGAGGCCGAAACCGCGGACGACGACCTCGACACCCGGCGGGACGATGACGTCCACCCCGCCCATGATCGCGACCGCGTTGATCACGACCTCGCGGTCCGCGAAGTTCGCCTCCCGCAGATCGATCTGCCCGCCGCCCATGAAGGTGAAGCAGTTGAACCGTCGCGGCGCCGTCCAGCGGCCCTTGCGCTGGAACCCCGACATCACGGCGACGGCCCAGGTCGAGGTCCCCTCGCTGCCCGGGACCACCCGGTCCGCCCAAGTGTCGCCCTGTTCAGGGGCCTTGCTCAGGGAGACGGCGGGAGCCGTCACGCCCGGGGCGGGCAGATCGCGGGTGATCGGTTCGAGTTCCCGGTAGGTCCGCGCCTTGTACGTCGCGTCCAGCCGTTCCTCGAACTCGTCCATGTCGAGGCGCCCCTCCGCGAGCGCGTCCCGCAGGACGGCGGCCACCCGCTCCCGGTCGGCATCGGAGGCGCGGAGGTCCGGGACTGCGTCGTCGGTCATGCACAGCAGCCTACGAGGTCCCCCGATCGAGGGCTACGAGCGGCCGGGGGGCTACGAGCGGCCGGAGGCTACGAGACCGCCCGCCCCGCCGCGTCCGCCCGCCCCGCCCGCTCCGCCACGTCCGCCTGCTCCGCGTACATCTTCGCGATCACCGCCTCGATGTCCGGCTCCCGCACCGACAGGTCGACCAGCGGGTACTTTGCCGCGATCCGCGCCACCAACGGAGCCGCCGACTCCGCCGCCGGGAACGCCAGCCACTGCCTCGGCCCCTCCACCCGCACCACCCGCGCGGGCGCCGGCGCGTCGATCGGGGGCAACTCCCGCTCCAGGTCCACCACCAGGGTCCGCTCGCTCTCCCCCGCCCGGTGCAGCCCGGCGAGCGGGCCGTCGTACACCAACCGGCCGTGGTCGATGACCATCACCCGCGAGCACAACTGCTCGATGTCCTGCAGGTCGTGCGTGGTCAGCAGCACCGTCGTGGCCCGCTCGGCGTTCAACTCCCGCAGGAACTCCCGCACCTTGGTCTTGGAGACGACGTCCAGACCGATGGTCGGCTCGTCCAGGTACAGCACCTCCGGGTCGTGCAGCAGCGCCGCCGCGATGTCGCCGCGCATCCGCTGTCCCAGGGACAGTTGCCGTACCGGGGTGTCCAACAGGGCCCGCAGGTCCAGCAGTTCGACCAGTCGCTCCAGGTTCGCGCGGTACCGCGCGTCGGGAATCCGGTACATGCGGTGCATCAACCGGTACGAGTCGATCAGCGGCAGGTCCCACCACAGCGTCGTCCGCTGCCCGAACACCACCCCGACACGGTGCGCCAGCCGCACCCGCTCCCGGGTGGGATCGACACCGGCCACCCGCAGCCGGCCGCCGCTCGGGGTGAGGATCCCCGTCAGCATCTTGATCGTGGTCGACTTGCCCGCGCCGTTCGGCCCGATGTAACCGACCATCTCACCGCGGGCCACGGAGAACGAGAGCGAGTCCACGGCCCGCACCCGCCGCCGCTCCCGCCTCAGGAAGCCGGTCCTCTTCCGTACGTCGAAGACCTTCTCGACCCGGTCGAGAAGGATGAACCCGCCGTCACCGTCGTCGTCCACCGGCTAACTCCCTGTACTCCGATACGAACGAAGCCCCGCCCGCCACGCCACCCCCGCCAGCGCGCAGCACACCGCCGCCACCACCGGCGACACGAACGCCGCCCACTCCGGCAGTCCGAGCGGATACGGCCGGCCCAACACATAGGACGCGGGCAGCCAGTTGACGAAGGCGAGCGGCAGCACGAAGGTCACCCCGCGCACCAGTTCCTGCGCGAACACCGTCGGCGGATACTGCAGCAGCGTCTGCCCGCCGTAGGTGAACGCGTTCTGCACCTCGGACGCGTCCTGCGCCACGAACTGGAACGCCGCGCCCGCCACGAACACCGCGCAGAAGATCGCCGCCCCGCTCACCACCGTCACCGGCACCAGCAGCAGCTTCAGCGGCGTCCAGTCGACGTCCAGCGAGACGAGGGCCCAGCACAGGACGATCAGCCCCTGCAGCAGGCGGGCGACCCGGCGCAGCGCGAAACGGTCCGCGGCGACCTGGGCGAGCACCGGCACCGGCCGCACCAGCAGCGTGTCGAGCGTGCCGTCACGCACCCGCCGCCCCAGCCGGTCCATCGAACCCAGCACCAGGTCCGCGGTCCCGAAGGACAGCATGGACAGGCCGTACAGCAACGCCACCTCGGCCAGGACGTAACCGGCCAGCACGTCGACGTGCGAGAACATCAGCACGATGCCGACGAAGTCCAGCCCGGTCACCACCAGGGACCCCACGGTCGTCAGTACGAACGACGCCCGGTACGCCATGGTCGACCGGATCCACATCCCCGCGATCAGCCCGTACGCGCGCACCCCATGAACCAGCCCGCCACCGTGCACCGGCCCGCCGACGTCAGCCACCCTGGACCACCACCCGCCGCGTCGCCGCCGACTGCACCAGCCGTCCCGTCGCCAGCAGCGCCACCGCCCACCCGCCCTGGAGCGCGAACACCGGCAACGCGCCCGTCTCGCCCATCAGGACGTCGGCCGGCCCCTGGAGGAGCGCCGCCCACGGCAGCACCCGCACGACCTCCCCGAACAGCCCGGGAAAGACGTTCAACGGCAGCACCATGCCCGAGCAGAGCAGCCCCAGGATCATCAGCATCTGCATCACGCCCGTACCGTCCAGCAGCCAGAACGTACTCAGCGCCACCAGGTACCGGATCGCGAAACTGACCACCATCGCGAGCAGCACCGTCAGCAGGAACGCGAGCCAGCTCAGCGGATCGCCGGGCAGCGCCACCGGGAAGACCAGCACCCCGAACAGGAAGGGGACCACCCCCCGCCCCAGCAGCTGGAACCCCGACCGGCCCAGATCGTGCGCCAGCCACCACCACTGGAGGTCGGCCGGCCGGTACAGATCGATCGCGATCTCACCCGTACGGATCCGTTCCATCAGTTCGATCTCGAAGCCACCGCCCTGCACGGCCAGCGTCGCGTACAGCGCCTGCCCCAGCCACACATAGGTGACCGCCTGCGCCGGCCCGTACCCACCGAGGTCCGGCCGCTCGTCCCACAGCGCCAGATACGTGTACACGAGGATCAGCCCGAAGACCGTGTTGGTGAACACCCCGGCCACCGTCGCCGCCCGGTACGTCGCGTACCGCCGAAAGCCCCCGGCCACGACGGCCAGATACAACCGAACCGAGCCCCCACCTGGGCGTACGCCGGTACTCGCGGCCACGCCCACACCCGCGCCCTCGGCCGCGTCCACACCACCGGCCTCGCCCACCACCGCCTCCCGACCTCTCCGCGCCCGACACCGAAGCGCAGGATCGTACTGCCCGCGCCTGACACCCCGCCAGGCATTTTCCGGCGACCCCGCGGGCAGACGACCCCGCACCGGAACCGGCGGCCCACGGCCCTACCCCGTACCTCGAGGGCCATACGTGTGAGAAGCCGCATGCGAGGCCGAGACGCGCCGTCGACAGGGAAGTGAGCGCCGGATGCGACAGTCCTCTATAAGAGGAATGCACGACACGAATGTGAACTCATCACGCTTACCGCACCGAACACGGCGAAACAGGAGGCCGTACTCGACATGAGCGACGAGCCGCAGCCACAGCAGCACGGCCAGGGCTGGGCACCACGGGAACCGCGGGCCGCCGGCACCCCGCAGCGCGGAACCGGGACCGGGAGCGGAACCGGGACCGGGAGCGGAACCGGGACCGGGACCGGGGGCAAGCGGGTGCGCACCGGATGGCGCCGGTACGTCCCCACCTGGCGGATGGTGCTCGGCGGCTTCCTCGCCGTCGCCCTCCTGCTCGTCGGCGGGTTCTTCCTCGGCTACAGCCTGGTGCACATCCCGTCCGCCAACGCCCTCGCCACCCAACAGGCCAACGTCTACCTGTACGCCGACGGCTCCGTCCTCGCCCGCGACGGCGAGGTCAACCGGGAGAGCGTCAGCCTCGACCGGATCTCCGCCAAAGCCCAGCACGCCATGCTCGCCGCCGAGGACCGCGACTTCTACACCGAGTCCGCCATCGACCCCCAAGCGATGATCCGCGCCGCCTGGAACACCGCCACCGGCAAGGGCAAACAGTCCGGCTCGACCATCACCCAGCAGTACGTGAAGAACTACTACCTGCGCCAGGAGCAGACCGTCACCCGCAAGGTGAAGGAGTTCTTCATCGCCATCAAGCTGGAACGCGAACAGAGCAAGGACGAGATCCTCGAGGGCTACCTCAACACCAGCTACTTCGGGCGCAACGCCTACGGCATCCAGGCCGCCGCCCAGGCCTACTACGGCATCGACGCACAGGACCTCGACGCCCCCCGCGCCGCCTACCTCGCCGCCCTCGTCAACGCCCCCAGCCAGTACGACGTCATCGCCCACCCGGAGAACCGGCCCGCCGTCGAATCCCGCTGGAACTACGTCCTGGACGGCATGGTCCAGCAGGACTGGCTGAGCGAGGCGGAACGCACCGGCCTGAAGTTCCCCGAGCCGAAGGAGACCACCACCTCCACCGGCATGTCCGGCCAGCGCGGCTACATCGTGCGCACCGTGAAGGACCACCTGATCCGGAACAAGATCCTCGACGAGGAGGAACTCGACACCGGCGGCCACCGCATCACCACCACCCTGCACAAGGACAAGCAGGACGCCTTCGTCGACGCCGTCAACGACAACCTGATCGACCGGCTCGACCCGGAGAACCGCGAGGTCGACACCTACGTCCGCGCAGGCGGCGCCGCCATCGACCCCCGCTCCGGCAAGGTCGTGGCGATGTACAACGGCATCGACTACGTCAAGCAGTACACCCCCAACGCCACCCGCAGGGACTACCAGGTCGGCTCCGCCTTCAAACCGTTCGTGTTCGCCTCCGCCGTCGAGAACGGATCCACCACCCAGAGCGGACAGCCCATCACCCCGAACACCGTCTACGACGGCACCAACGAACGAACCGTCCAGGGCTGGCCCGGCGAACGCTACGCCCCGGCCAACGAGGACGACCGCTCCTACGGCCACATCACCGTCCGCGAGGCCACCGACAAGTCCGTCAACGCCGTCTACGCCCAGATGGCGGCCGACGTCGGCTCCGACAAGGTCCAGCAGACCGCCATCGCCCTCGGCATCCCCGCCACCACCCCCGAACTGACCGCCTCCCCCTCCATCGCCCTCGGAGTGGCCACCGCCAGCGCCCTGGACATGGCCGAGGCGTACGCGACCCTCGCCAACCACGGCGAGCACCGCGCCCACACGCTGATCGAGAAGATCACCAAGGACGGGAAGAAGACGGTGCCGCTGCCCGAGCGGAAGACCCGCCGGGCTGTGAGCCGCGAAGCCGCCGACACCACGACCGCCGTCCTGCGCGGCGTCGTCCAGAACGGCACCGCCTCCGCCGCCCAGGGCGCCGGCCGCCCCGCCGCCGGCAAGACCGGCACCGCAGAGGAGGACAGGGCCGCCTGGTTCGCCGGCTACACGCCCGAACTGGCCACCGTCGTCTCCGTCATGGGCCAGGACCCCGTCACCGCCGCACAGAAGGAGCTGTACGGCGCCATGGGCCTGTCACGCATCAACGGCGGAGGCCCCCCGGCCGAGATCTGGGCCCAGTTCACCCGGGAGGCGCTCAAGGGCGAACCCGTCAGCGACTTCGACCTCCGGCTCCAGCGCGGCGCCGAGCACACCGCACCGCCCACCGCGAGCGCCGACCCGTCCTCGAGCACCACGGACGACGACACGTCCCAGGAACCCGGCACGGACGAGAACACGAACCGGAACCCGGACCAGGACGAGAACGGCACCGAGGGCGGGACCCAGGACCGGACCGACGAAGGCACCACCGGCGACATCCCCACCGGCGGCGGCACGTCGGACAGCGGCACCACACCCGCCGGTGACACCACGGGAGCCACCGGCGGCAGCCCGGGCAGCACGGGAAACACGGGCAACGGCGGCACCGACGGAGCCAACGGCACGGACGGGACGGGCGGACCCCCCGGAACCGGCACGGACACCGGCACGGACACCGGCAGAGGCGACCAGGGCAGCCAGGACGGCCTCACCGGCTTCATCCAGCAGAGCGCCCGCAGACAGTGAGCGACCGGGAACAGGCGACCGGACTCAGTGCCCCGAGGTCGCCTTCAGCCCCACCACGGCGACCACCAGGAGGGAGACGAAGAAGACCCGCGCGGCGGTCACCGGCTCCCCCAGCACCACCATGCCCAGCACCGCCGCACCGGCCGCACCGATCCCCACCCACACGCCGTACGCCGTACCGATCGGCAGCGTCTTCGCCGCGTACGACAGCAACACCATGCTCGCCACGATGCCGGCGCCGGTGAGCACACTCGGAACGAGACGGGTGAAACCCTCGGTGTACTTCATGCCTATCGCCCAGCCCACCTCGAGCAGACCGGCGACCACCAACAGAACCCAGGCCATGACAGGCACCTCCGGGACACGAAAGGAAACGGGGGTGCGTCGTCTTTGCCTTCACCCGGTACGGCGCGTCTCGTCGGGGCCCGGCGGGCCTCGCCACCAGGTCCGCCCACTCTAGCCAAAAACAGGGAAAGGGCTGGTGACGATGGTCACCAGCCCTTTTCATCCCAGATTTACAGGTACAGCCCCGTCGAGTCCTCCGAACCCTCGAACCGGTCCGCGGCCACGGCGTGCAGATCACGCTCCCGCATCAGCACATAGGCGGTGCCCCGCACCTCGACCTCCGCGCGGTCCTCCGGATCGAACAGCACCCGGTCACCCGGCTCCACCGTCCGCACGTTCTGCCCCACCGCGACGACCTCGGCCCACGCCAGCCGACGGCCCACCGCCGCCGTCGCGGGAATCAGGATGCCGCCCCCGGAACGCCGCTCGCCCTCGCTCGCGTCCTGCCGCACGAGTACGCGGTCGTGCAGCATCCGGATGGGCAGCTTGTCGTGCCGGGGGTCGTGCTCGTTTCTCTTGGCGCTCACACCTGAAACCTACCTGCCTCCACCACGGGCGCACGCCCTCGGGTCCGGGTCAGCGCCTGCGCCGACGCGTCCCCAGGGTCAGCAGCCCCACGACGCCCACCACCAGGACCGCCACCGGCACGACCCGCTCCAGCCGCGGCGCACCGTCCTCGTCCACGAACTGCGCCTTCACATCGCTCACCACACGATTGGCCCCGACGTACGCCCTGCCGAGCGTGTGGTCGATGTGGGAGGCGACCCTGGCCTTCGCGTCCCCGACGATCGTCTTCGGGTGCACCCGCACACCGATCTCGTCGAGGGTTTCGGCCAGCACCGCGCGACGGCGGCTGATGTCCGCCTCGATCTGCGCCGGGGTTCTGGTGTCCGCCGTGTCCGCCACCGTGTCGCCTCCGAAATCCGCTGAAACCCGTACCTGTGCCGGACAGTCTGTCAGCTTCACGCCGCGCCGTACCGGCAGGGCACCCGGTTACCCTCGATCCCGGTACCTGATCCACCCAGCGCGTACGTACGAGGAGACCAGACCGATGAGCGAACGCCTCCAGCCCGGGGACGAGGCCCCCGCCTTCACCCTGCCCGACGCCGACGGCAACGAGGTGTCCCTGGCCGACCACAAGGGCCGCAAGGTCATCGTCTACTTCTACCCGGCCGCGCTCACCCCCGGCTGCACCAAGCAGGCCTGCGACTTCACCGACAACCTGGAACTGCTGGCCGGCGCGGGCTACGACGTCATCGGCATCTCGCCCGACAAGCCGGAGAAGCTCGCCAAGTTCCGCGAGAAGGAGTCCCTGAAGGTCACCCTCCTCGCCGACCCGGACAAGCAGGTCCTGGAGGCGTACGGCGCCTACGGCGAGAAGAAGCTCTACGGCAAGACGGTCGTCGGCGTCATCCGCTCCACGATCGTCGTCGACGAGGACGGCAAGGTCGAACGCGCCCTCTACAACGTCAAGGCCACGGGCCACGTCGCCAAGATCATCAAGGACCTGGCGATCTGAGCCGGAGAACCCCGACGACGGCTCGTACCGGACCCCCGGTACGAGCCGTTCCGCGTTCCACGCGTGACCGTCCGATAAACGGTTCGTTACTCCGTACGAGGCCACGAACGGGTGGTCGGGATCGGAGGGGAACCGATGGGGGCCAGTGCATACACCAAGGAGCGCCTGGAAGAGGCGGCCCGGGGGGCGCGGACGTTGTCGGAGGCTCTGGTGCGGTTGGGGGTGGATCCGCAGAGTTCGACGCGGCGATACGTGCTGGGGCGGATGAAGAAGCTCGGAGTCGACACGTCGCACTTCCAGCGTGAGGGGGTGAAGTGGACTCGGGAGGTCCTCCAGGAGGCAGTCTCGGCCTCGACGAACATGTGCGAGGTGTTGCGGCATCTCGGACTGGAGGTGGTCGGTGGGCACCACACGCACATCAGCCGCCGGATCAAGGCGTACGGCATCGACATCTCGCACTTCCAGATGCCGACCCGGAGGGGTAAACCCTGGCGCCCACGGACGCCGGAAGGTCTGCTCGTCGAGCAGCCGCCCGCCCAGGCCCGACGCATCCCCAGCGACCGGCTCAGGTGGGCGATGACCACCCGGGGCGTACCGGAACGGTGCGCCCTCTGCGGTACCGGAAGCGTCTGGCGGGGACGCTCACTCCCGTTGGAGGTCGACCACGTGGACGGCGACTGGCGAAACAACCGCATCGAGAACCTGCGGTTCCTCTGCCCCAACTGCCACTCGACAACGGACAATTACCGCGGACGCGGCAAGGGACGTGCGAGCTGATGAGCAGTGGCGTGCAGTACACCCGCGAGCGACTGGCAGAGGCTGCCGCGCAGTGCTCCAACCTCGATGAGGTCATCACCTTCTTCGGCACCCAGCCGTACGGCCATCTCCGCAGATACCTCACCAAGCGGTTTGCTCACTTCAGGATCGACATCTCGCATTTCAGTCCTCCCGGCAGGCTTCCCCGGCCCACCGTCGAAGAGTTGCGTACGGCAGTCGCCGAATCCGTTTCGATCGCCGCGGTACTTCGTCGGCTGGGGCGTCCTGACAGCGGTACGCAGCGCGCCCTCCTGCGTCAGTGGGTCGCCGAGGAGAACGTCTCTACGGCGCACTTCCTGGGACAGGCCCACCTGCGCGGCAAGCCCGGCGCGACCCCACTCAGGCGGCCTGAGGACATCCTGGTCAAGCACGACGGCGAACGTCGGACGAAGACCGTGCTCCTGCGTCGGGCGCTCTGCGAAGTAGGCGTGCCCAAGGAGTGCGCCGAGTGCGGCACGGGCCCCGAGTGGCTCGGCAAGCCGATGACTCTGGAAATCGATCACATCAACGGGGACTGGAGCGACGACCGACGGGAGAATCTGCGGTTGCTCTGCCCCAACTGCCACGCATCCACGGATACCTGGTGTCGAGGAGGAAGGGATGGGCAAGGAGCCGTCGACCGGTAGCATGGCTCGGCATGCGGCCGTGTTGGAACGGTAGACAATCGGCGCTTAGAACGCCGTGGGCGAAAGCCCGTGTGGGTTCGAATCCCACCGGCCGCACAAACAAAGGGGCCGCTCTGACAGGCGGCCCCTCTGCCGTTGCTCACCCCAACAGCTCCCGCACCGCCGGTACCAGTGCCCGGAAGGCCTTGCCGCGGTGGCTGATGGCGTTCTTCTCCGCTGCGGAGAGCTCCGCGCAGGTGCGGGTTTCGCCGTCCGGCTGGAGGATCGGGTCGTAGCCGAAGCCGCCGGTGCCGGCGGGGGTGTGGCGCAGGGTGCCGCGGAGTTGGCCCTCGACGACGCGTTCGGTGCCGTCGGGGAGGGCGAGGGCGGCGGCGCAGGCGAAGTGGGCGCCGCGGTGGTCGTCGGGGATGTCGGAGAGCTGGGCGAGGAGCAGGTCGAGGTTGGCCCGGTCGTCGCCGTGCCGGCCGGCCCAGCGGGCGGAGAAGATGCCGGGGGCGCCGCCCAGGACGTCGACGCAGAGGCCGGAGTCGTCGGCGACGGCGGGGTGGCCGGTGGCCCGGGCGAGGGCGTGGGCCTTGAGGAGGGCGTTCTCGGCGAAGGTGGTGCCGGTTTCCTTGACGTCGGGGATGTCGGGGTAGGCGTCGGCGCCGACGAGTTCGTGGGGCAGTCCGGCGTCGGCGATGATCGACCGGAGTTCGGTGATCTTTCCGGCGTTGCGGGTGGCGAGGATCAGGCGGGTCATGGGGCCCAGTATTCCGGGCCCCGTTCCCTCTGTTGCCGGCCGCCTCGGGCTACGGCGTGCTACGGCGTGCTACGGCGTGCAGACCTTCGTCAGTTCGCCGGCCGCGTCGGTGACGGGGCTGATGTCGGGGGTGTTGTCGCCGTCCTTGAGGGAGGTGCGGACGTCGGCGGTGGCCTGTTCGAGGTCGTCGACGGCCTTGCCGACGTCGGCGTTGTCGGTCTTGTCGCTTATCTCGCCGAGGTTCCGCTCGATGGAGTCGAGGGATTCCTCGAGCTGGGTGACGTCGTCGGAGGCGTTCGCGACGGCCTGTTGGAGTTCGGTGACGCTGTCGGCGATGGCGTCGGCGGTCCGGACACAGTCGAGTGCCTTGTCGACGGCGCTGCAGCCGGTGGTGAGTCCGGCGGTCAGTGCGACGGCGGCCAGTGTGGCGGCGACGGCTGTGGTGCGGCGACGGCGGCTCGCGGCCATGGAACGGTCCCTCCCTTGTCGGGCCGGGCGGCCCTTGTGGCTGGCCGGGCGGCCGGGTTCGGTCCGTGCGCCCGTATTCCTTCAGACGCGGTGGTGGCCGGCGCGGTTGCCCGCGTCGGCCACGTCCCTTGGTGCGTCTTTTACCTTTCGAGGACGCTGTCGAGCGCGGCCTGCTGGGCGGTGGTCAGGTCTGCGCAGCCGGTGACGGCGAGGTCGAGGAGGGTGTTGAGTTCGGTGCGGTCGAAGGGGGCTGCCTCGGCGGTGCCCTGGACCTCGACGAAGCGGCCGTCTCCGGTGCAGATGACGTTCATGTCGGTGTCGGCGCGTACGTCTTCCTCGTAGCAGAGGTCGAGGAGCGGGACGCCGTCGACGATGCCGACGGAGACGGCGCTGACGGTGCCGGTGAGGGGTTGGCGGCTGGCGCGGATGAGCTTGTTGTTCCTGGACCAGTTGATGGCGTCGGCGAGGGCGACGTAGGCGCCGGTGATGGCGGCGGTGCGGGTGCCGCCGTCGGCCTGGAGGACGTCGCAGTCCAGGACGATGGTGTTCTCGCCGAGTTGCTTGTAGTCGATGACGGCGCGCAGGGACCGGCCGATGAGGCGGCTGATCTCGTGGGTGCGGCCGCCGATGCGGCCGCGGACGGATTCGCGGTCGCCGCGGGTGTTGGTGGCGCGGGGGAGCATCGAGTACTCGGCGGTGACCCAGCCCTCGCCGCTGCCCTTGCGCCAGCGGGGGACGCCTTCGGTGACGGAGGCGGTGCAGAGGACCTTGGTGTCGCCGAAGGAGACGAGGACGGAGCCTTCGGCGTGCTTGCTCCAGCCGCGTTCGATGGTGACCGGGCGGAGTTGATCGGGGGTGCGGCCGTCGATTCGAGACATGGCGTCGAGCCTAGTCGCATGCGGGAAGGGCCCCTTCCGGGGTGGCGGGCTCGCCGCTGTCCGGGTGGGGCCCTCGAGGACCTGGGGTCTACCGGTTTCCGGATTCGCCGGGTGTCACATCATGTCTTCGATCTCGGCTGCGATCGGGTCGGCGTCGGTGCCGATGACGACCTGGATGGCGCTGCCCATCTTGACGACGCCGTGGGCGCCGGCGGACTTCAGTGCGGCGTCGTCGACCTTGGTGGGGTCGGTGACTTCGGTGCGGAGGCGGGTGATGCAGCCCTCGATCTCTTCGATGTTCTCGATGCCGCCGAGCCCGGCAACGATCTTCTCAGCCTTGGTGGCCATGTTCGCTCTCCCTGATCCGAACCGCTTTGTCGCAGTAACCCACAGTTGACACATCTTTGCGAGCGGTCGTGCCGCCTGCGCCGGAGGATGGCGTCACGACAGCGGGACCGCCCTCGGCTGGTCTACACCACCGGGAGGGCCGTCGCCAAACCCCGCTGCGGACGCCCCTGCTTGCCCCCGGGTGCTCCCCCTGAAGGGACCGGTGCGTACGCGGAGTCCTGCCGGTGTCGAACCTTCGGTCGGCCCCTGCGCGAACGCCGGGACCGCTTCCTCCAGGGCCCGCGGAGGGCGGGCCGGGGCCTGTAGTCGCCGAGCAGGGTGTCGTCGGCGGCGGGCCCCTTAAGGTGGAGCCGGTCGTTCGGGCCCTCGGACCATGGTTCCGGGGGCCTTTCGATGCCCCGGGAACGGTGCCGCGGGCCGCGGGGCGGGCACTGCGCGTAGTGCTCCGGTTGCGGAATTCGCGGGTTCCTCATACGGCCTTCATCGTGCTACAACAGGTCTACACCACTGAGTGGTGTAGACCACCACCGACGGAGGAAGTATGAGCACCGCCACCGCATCGGCGGCTCCCGCGAAGAAGCGGGGATCCGGCCTGATCCAAGGCCTGCAGAAGGTGGGTCGCAGTCTCCAGCTCCCGATCGCCGTGCTGCCGGCGGCGGGCATCCTGCTGCGGCTCGGCCAGCCCGACGTGTTCGGCGCCGACGGTCTCGGCTGGGACAAGGTCGCGGCCGTGTTCGCCACCGCCGGTGGCGCGATCTTCGACAACCTGCCGATGCTGTTCTGCATCGGTGTGGCCATCGGCTTCGCCAAGAAGGCCGACGGCTCCACGGCGCTCGCCGCCCTGGTCGGCTTCCTGGTCTACAGCAACGTCCTGAAGGCGTTCCCCGTCACCGAGGCGAAGGTGCAGGCCGGCGAGGACATAGCCGCGACCTACAACAACCCCGGTGTGCTCGGCGGCATCCTGATGGGTCTGCTGGCGGCGGTGCTCTGGCAGCGCTACCACCGCAAGAAGCTGGTGGACTGGCTCGGCTTCTTCAACGGCCGCCGCCTCGTTCCGATCATCATGGCGTTCGTCGGCACCGCGATGGGCGTCTTCTTCGGTCTGGTCTGGGAGCCGATCGGCGACGGCATCTCGAACGTCGGTGAGTGGATCACCAGCCTCGGCGCCGTCGGCGCGGGGCTGTTCGGCCTGATCAACCGCGCGCTGATCCCGGTCGGCATGCACCAGTTCGTCAACACCGTCTCCTGGTTCCAGATCGGCGACTTCACCAACGCCGCCGGCGACGTCGTCCACGGTGACCTGAACCGGTTCTTCGCCGGGGACCCGGACGCCGGAATGTTCATGTCGGGCTTCTTCCCGATCATGATGTTCGGTCTGCCGGCCGCCGCGATCGCCATCGCGCACGCCGCCCGCCCGGAGCGCCGCAAGGCCGTGATGGGCATGATGGTCTCCCTCGCCCTGACCTCCTTCGTGACCGGTGTGACCGAGCCGATCGAGTTCGCGTTCATGTTCATCGCCCCGGCGCTGTACGTGATCCACGCGGTGCTCACCGCCCTGTCCATGGCGATCACCTGGGCGCTCGGTGTGCATGCCGGCTTCACCTTCTCGGCGGGCGTCATCGACTACGGGCTCAACTGGAACCTGGCGACCAAGCCCTGGCTGATCATCCCGATCGGTCTGGTCTTCGCGGCGGTCTACTACGCGGTGTTCCGCTTCGCGATCGTCAAGTTCGACCTGCCGACCCCGGGCCGTGAGCCCGAGGAGGAGGTCGAGGACACCGCGAAGGCGTGAGTGGTCCCCGTCGTCCCCGTACGACAGCGTGACCGAGGCCCCGGAGCCGTCAGGGAAGACGGCTCCGGGGCCTCGGTCGTGCGTGGGCTCGGTCGTACGTGGGCTCAGATCACGTACGTCGCGCCGGGCGCCGCCAGTTCCACCGGGCCGTCGTAGACGGCGCGGGCGTCGGCGAGGTTGACCTGGGGGTCGGTCCACGGGGCGATGTGGGTGAGGACCAGTCGGCGGGCGCGGGCGCGGGCCGCGGACTCACCCGCCTCTCGGCCGTTGAGGTGCAGGTCGGGAATGTCCTCCTTGCCGTGGGTGAAGGCGGCCTCGCACAGGAACAGGTCGGTGTCGTGGGCGAGTTCGTCGAGCGCCCGGCACACTCCGGTGTCGCCGGAGTACGTCAGCGACTTCCCTCCGTGCTCGAGACGGACGGCGTACGCCTCCACCGGGTGCGCGACGCGTTCGGTGTGCACGACGAACGGGCCGAGCTCGAAGGTGGAGGGCTTGACCGTGTGGAAGTCGAAGACCTCGCTCATGGAGGAGGCCGAGGGGGTGTCGCCGTAGGCGGTGGTCAGCCGGTGCTCCGTGCCCTCGGGTCCGAAGACCGGGATCGGGTCGCAGGGGCCTCCGTGCCGGTAGTAGCGCGCCACGAAGTACGCGCACATGTCGATGCAGTGGTCGGCGTGCAGATGGCTGAGGAAGATCGCGTCCAGGTCGTAGAGACCGCAGTGGCGCTGCAGCTCGCCCAGGGCACCGTTGCCCATGTCGAGAAGCAGCCGGAAGCCGTCGGCCTCGACGAGGTAGCTCGAGCAGGCCGATTCCGTGGACGGGAACGACCCCGAGCAGCCGACGACGGTGAGCTTCATGAAGCAGAAACCTCCGCTGGCGGGGTGAGGAAAACGGGGGTCGTGCGGTGCGTCGAGCGTAAGACGCAAAACCTTCGGTCGCTCCTCCGCCAGGGACGGTTGTGGGGGAACTCACCTGTGCTGTCACCGGTTCGGATGGCTGCGGGTCGCGCGAGGCGTGTGAGGGGGCGCACGCCCGCGGTTCACGCCGGTGCCGTCGGGTGCCCGGTACCGTCGGGGTCATGGACACGTCGTGGTGGCTCGCCCTCGTCGCGGTGGTACTGCTCGCGCTGGTCGCCACGCTCGTCGACGGCTGGGGGCGGGGGCACCGGCCCCGCTCCGAACGCCGGTCCGGCGCACGCCGGACGCGGGCCGTGACGGCGGCGGCCCCGGCCGCCCCGGTCACGACCGCGGCGACGGCGGACGCGGGTGCGGGCGGTGGGCCGCGGCCCGCGGAGATCTGGTGGGCCGACGTGCCCTACGAGGACGGGCCGGCGGCGGGGGCCGGGGCGTCGAAGGACCGGCCGTGTCTGGTGCTGGCGGTGCGCGGGGAGCGGGCGACCGTCGTGAAGATCACGACGCGCTTCCGGGAGGGGCGCGGCGGGGTGATCCCGCTGCCCGTGGGGGCCGTGGGGGATGCCCGGGGGCGGGCGAGCTTCCTGGAGACGGACGAGGTGCGCGAGGTGCCGGTGCGGGGGTTCCGGCGCCGGGTGGGGGTCGTCGACCGGGCGCTGTGGGAGCGGGTACGGCATCTGGCCCGGTGAGCTCGTGGCGGCGGGACGCCAGGAGCGCCGAAGCCCCCGAAGGCCTCGAGCCCCTGGAACCCCCGGCCCTCCCGGGAACGCCGAAGGGGCCGGAGTGGGTCTCCGGCCCCTTCGTGCTGCCCTCGTGGGGTCACGCCCAGAGCTGGCCCTGGAGCGTGTCGATGGCTTCCTCCGTCGTGGCGGCGGTGTAGACGCCGGTCGACAGGTACTTCCAGCCGCCGTCGGCGACGACGAAGGCGACGTCGGCGGACTCCCCCGCCTTGAGCGCCTTGTTCGCGACGCCGATCGCGGCGTGCAGGGCGGCGCCGGTGGAGACACCGGCGAAGATGCCTTCCTGCTGGAGGAGTTCACGGGTGCGGGTGACCGCGTCGGCGGAGCCGACCGAGAAGCGGGTGGTGAGGACGGAGGCGTCGTACAGCTCGGGGACGAAGCCCTCGTCGAGGTTGCGCAGCCCGTAGACCAGGTCGTCGTAGCGCGGTTCGGCGGCGACGATCTTCACGTCCGGCTTGTGCTCGCGCAGGTAGCGGCCGACGCCCATGAGGGTGCCGGTGGTGCCGAGGCCGGCCACGAAGTGGGTGATCGAGGGGAGGTCGGCGAGGATCTCCGGACCGGTGGTCGCGTAGTGGGCACCGGCGTTGTCGGGGTTGCCGTACTGGTAGAGCATCACCCAGTCCGGGTGTTCGGCGGAGATCTCCTTGGCCACCCGTACGGCGGTGTTGGAGCCGCCCGCGGCCGGGGAGGAGATGATCTCCGCGCCCCACATGGCGAGGAGTTCCCGGCGTTCCTGGGAGGTGTTCTCGGGCATCACGCACACCATGCGGTAGCCCTTGAGCTTGGCGGCCATCGCCAGGGAGATGCCGGTGTTGCCGGACGTCGGCTCCAGGATGGTGCAGCCCGGGGTGAGCCGGCCGTCCTTCTCCGCCTGCTCGATCATGAACAGGGCCGGGCGGTCCTTGATCGAGCCGGTCGGGTTGCGGTCCTCGAGCTTCGCCCAGATGCGGACGTCGGCGGACGGCGACAGCCGCGGCAGGCCCACCAGGGGGGTGTTGCCCACCGCGGCCAGCGGCGAGTCGTAACGCATCCGGGATCAGGCCGTACCGCCGGCCACGGCCGGCAGGATCGTGACGCTGTCGCCGTCGGACAGCTTGGTGTTGATGCCGTCCAGGAAGCGGACGTCCTCGTCGTTGAGGTACACGTTGACGAAGCGGCGCAGCTGGTCGCCGTTGCTGTCGTCCACGAGGCGGGCCCTGATGCCCGTGTGCCGGGTCTCGAGGTCGGCGAAGAGGTCGGTGAGGGTCTCTCCGGTGCCCTCCACCGCCTTCTGACCGTCGGTGTACTGGCGGAGGATGGTCGGGATACGGACCTCGATGGCCATGGCAGAGGGCTCCTGTCGGTATGTCGTCTGGTCGATGGGCGCGCGGCGGCGCGGGAGGTGCGCGGGCGTGCCTGCGCGGTGGGGCCGCCGGGGCTCACGGGCCGTGCGGCGGGAAGCTCGGTGTCAACAGATGGCACTGGCGAGTCTGCACAGGTCGACGTGCAGCCGCGCCACGAGCAGCTTGCCCGGCGTCTTGTCGCTCACGTCGTGGAGAACCATGAGCTCATCGTATCGATTCCCGATGACGGGAACCGAATGCCGTCTCACACTGCGGATGACTGACGACCGGTATGCGGGAACGCGCAGCTCGGTGCGTCAGTACGCCTCGACGACCTCGACCTCTTCCTCGGTGACCTCGCCGTCCACGATGCGGAACGAGCGGAACTGGAACTCGCCGAGGCCGTCGAGGTCGGCGGTGGAGACCAGGACGTAGTGGGCGCCGGGCTCACTGGCCAGGTTGATGTCGGTGCGGGAGGGGTGGGCCTCGGTCGCGGTGTGCGAGTGGTAGACGATCACCGGTTCCTCGTCGTTGTCGTCCATCTCGCGGTACAGCTTGAGCAGGTCCTTCGAGTCGAACTCGTAGAACGTGGGCGAGCGGGCCGCGTTCAGCATGGGGATGAAGCGCTCGGGGCGGCCGGAGCCCACGGGGCCCGCCACCACACCGCACGCCTCGTCGGGGTGGTCCTTGCGCGCGTGGGCGACGATCTGGTCGTACAGGGCCTGGGTGATGGTCAGCATGGGGCTCAGGATAAGCAGAGGGCCGCCCCGTACCGAGGGGTGGTACGGGACGGCCCGGATGCCGGACGCGAAGAGCGCGGGCGCCGGATGTCCGTGCTAGCCGTCGATCTTCTCGAACTCCGGCTCGCGGCGCTCGGTGATGCCCGGGTTGCGGTTCTTGAGGACCGCCCAGCCGATCCCCAGGGCGGCCGCCCAGCCGGCCATCACGTAGAGGCAGATCCTGGCGTCCGCGTCGATCGCGATGAGGGCGGTGACGAAGAGCAGGAACACGATGGCGATGTAGGAGCACACCGAGCCGCCCGGTGCCGGGAAGGAGGAGGCGGGCAGCCGGCCCGCGACCACTTGGCGGCGGTAGAGGACGTGGCTGATCAGGATCATCAGCCAGGTCCAGATGGCGGCCCCGGTGGCGATGGAGGTGACGTAGCCGAAAGCCTTCTCCGGGACGACGTAGTTCAGGACCACGCCGATCCCCATGAACACCACCGAGGTGGCGATGCCGAGCGCGGGGGTCCTGGTGGAGGACAGCCGCTGGTAGGTCCGCGGGGCCTCGCCGTTGTCCGCGAGGGTGCGCAGCATGCGGCCCGTGGAGTACATGCCGGAGTTGCAGGACGACAGGGCCGCGGTCAGCACGACGAAGTTGACGATGCCGGCGCCGGCCGGGATGCCGATCTTGGCGAAGGCCGCGACGAAGGGGCTCACCTCCGGCGTGAACTCGGTCCATTTGACCACGCACAGGATGACGGTGAGGGCACCGACGTAGAACAGGGCGATGCGCAGGGGCAGCGTGTTGATGGCCTTGGGGAGGGTCTTCTCGGGGTTTTTGGACTCACCGGCGGTGACGCCGACGAGTTCGACGGCGAGGTAGGCGAACATGACGCCCTGGAGGGTCATCAGGGACGAGCCGACGCCCTTGGGGAAGAAGCCGTCGAAGGCCCAGAGGTTGGACACGGCGGCGGTGTCCCCGGCGGCGCTGAAGCCGAAGGTGAGCACGCCGAGCCCGATCACGATCATGCCGATGATGGCGGTGACCTTGACCATCGAGAACCAGAACTCGATCTCGCCGAACAGCTTCACCGAGATGAGGTTGGCCCCGAAGAGGACGATCAGGAAGACCAGAGCGGTGACCCACTGCGGGATCTGCGGGAACCAGTAGTGGACGTAGATCGCGGCGGCCGTGAGTTCGGCCATGCCGGTGACGATCCACATCAGCCAGTACGTCCAGCCGGTGAAGTAGCCGAAGAACGGGCCGAGGAACTCCCGCGAGTACTCGGCGAAGGAACCCGAGACGGGGCGGTAGAGCAGGAGCTCGCCGAGCGCCCGCATGATGAAGAAGATGATCACGCCGGCGAGGCCGTACATGACGATCAGGCTGGGTCCGGCCTTGGCGATGTTCGCCCCGGCGCCCAGGAAGAGACCGACGCCGATCGCGCCGCCGATCGCGATCATCTGGACTTGACGGCTGTTGAGTCCGCGTTCGTACCCCTCGCCGGATACGGACTCCGTGTCGACCTGCGGTGAGGCCATGTGTCGTGCGCCTTTCTCCATGCCGATCCGGGCCGCTGGTGGGCCCCGGATCGGGCCTCGGTCCCCCCGGACTGATGGAGCTGAGCGGGTCCGCTCGTGCCTGGCCGGCGGTTGCCGACTCGGTGGCGCACCCGGCGGACGTACAGGTGGTGTTCGCCGGGCGGTCGTGCAGATTTACCACGGCCGCCACACTGATCAGCAGCGATTTGTGGCGCACACCACAGGAGGAAACGGGCGAACCTCGCCGGGGAAGCGCATGGGAGGCGGAGGTCTTGACAGGATCGCCACGCGGGCTTGAGTGTTCTCCGAACGAACGAGTCAGCGGACTTTTCCGAACATACCGACCAGTTGTGCGGCATGGGTGGCGCCGCTCCGCCGAACGTGTGGCGCCACACCTCGACGGGCGTGGCGCCACACCTCGACGGGCGTGGCGCGTTCCTGCGGCGGGCGCGGCGCGCCTACGGCATGAGGGTCGCGACGAGGGTTTCCTGGAGGCCGCCGAGCCACAGGTACGCCATCACCATGGGCTTGCGCGGGTCCTCGTCCGGGAGGCGGAAGAGGAGGTCGGCGTCGTCCTCGTCGTCGATCTCCAGCCGGGAACCGATCGCCAGGCGCAGGTCGTTCAGTGCGCCGAGCCACTGCCGGGACCCCTCGGCCGAGAGCTTCAGCACCGCCCCGCCCTCACCGGCCGCGGCGAGCTCGTCCAGGGAGCGGATCACCGCGAGGGCGTTGTCGCGCTTGCCGGCCCGCAGGTCGTTCTCGGTGAAGCGGCGGAACTCCGCGGAGTGCGCCCGCTGCTCCTCGGTGTCCTTGGGGGAGGCGGGTTCCTCGGGGTCGCCGTAGGCGTCCGGGAAGAGCCGGCGCAGCACCGGGTCGGCGGGCGGTTCGCTCGGGCCCTCGGCGAAGAGTTCGGCGAGCGGGTCGCCGGGGGCCTCCTCGGCCGGGCCGGGGCCGAGGAGCTCCATGAGCTGCACGGCCAGGGAGCGGATGATGGAGATCTCGACGTCGTCGAGGGCGACGGCCGCGCCGCCGCCGGGGAGCGGTTCGAAGTGTCCTGACATGGAGGCGATTCGCTACTTCCGGTCACGCGGGCGGGGGCGGGTCATGTCCGGCGGGGTCACTTCCGGTCCTGCTGGAGGGTGGCCCACAGGCCGTAGCCGTGCATGGCCTGGACGTCGCGTTCCATTTCCTCGCGCGTGCCGCTGGAGACGACCGCCCGACCCTTGTGGTGGACGTCGAGCATGAGCTTGGTGGCCTTGTCCTTGGAGTAGCCGAAGTACGTCTGGAAGACGTACGTCACATAGCTCATGAGGTTGACCGGGTCGTTGTGGACGATGGTGATCCAGGGGACGTCGGGCTCGGGTACGGCGAAGGCGTCTTCCGCCGACTCGGTGCGTTCGATCTCCAGGGGTGCGGGTGACGTCACAGTGCCCATGCTGCCACCGGAAGGCGCCGGGAGCACAAACCGGCCCGCGCGGGGCGCCATACGTCCTGGTTTCACCCGGAATTCCCTCCGGAGGCGCAACCGGGGTCGGCCTCGGGCCGGTCCGCGGCGCGGATGGAAATCGTCAAAGTGACGAAATGGGGGTAGCATTCGCCGTATGAACACAGCGGACCTTGGGCTGCCGGGAGAAGAAAGGCGCGAAGCGCTTCCTCAGAAGGGTGGTGGTGGGCGACGGGTGGGCGTCCCGTCCACGGCGCTCTTCACCGACCACTACGAGCTGACGATGCTGCAGGCCGCCCTGAACGGGGGCACCGCCGACCGGCGCAGCGTGTTCGAGGTCTTCACCCGGCGCCTGCCGGACGGCCGCCGCTACGGTGTGGTGGCAGGCACCGGGCGGGTCCTGGACGCGGTGGAGAACTTCCGTTTCGACGGAGCCGTCCTCGACTTCCTGCGCGAGAAGGACGTCGTCGACGGGCGAACCCTCGACTGGCTGGCCGACTACCGCTTCTCCGGTGACATCTGGGGCTACCCGGAGGGCGAGGTGTACTTCCCCGGCTCGCCGATCATGCGGGTGGAAGGCAGCTTCGCGGAGTGCGTGCTGCTGGAGACCGTGATCCTGTCGATCCTCAACCACGACTCGGCGATCGCCGCGGCGGCCTCCCGGATGTCGTCCGCCGCCGGGGACCGGCCGCTGATCGAGATGGGCGCCCGGCGCACCCACGAGCTGGCCGCGGTGGCCGCCGCCCGGGCCGCGTACCTCGGCGGCTTCACCTCCACCTCGGACCTGGCGGCCGGCTTCCGCTACGACATCCCGACCGTGGGCACCTCCGCGCACGCCTTCACCCTGGTGCACGACAGCGAGCGGGACGCCTTCCGGGCACAGGTCGCCTCCCTCGGCGGCGGCACGACGCTGCTGGTGGACACCTACGACGTGGCCGAGGCGGTCCGCGCGGCCGTCGAGGCCGCCGGGCCGGAGCTGGGCGCCGTACGGATCGACTCCGGTGACCTGCTGCTGGTGGCGCACCGGGTGCGGCAGCAGCTGGACGAGCTGGGCGCCACCGGTACGAGGATCCTCGTGACCTCCGACCTGGACGAGTACGCCATCGCCTCCCTGGCCGCCGCGCCGGTGGACGCGTACGGCGTCGGCACCCAGCTGGTGACCGGCTCCGGGCACCCGACGGCCTCCATGGTCTACAAGCTGGTCGCCCGCGCCGAGTCCGCCGACCCGAAGGCGCCGCTGGTGCCGGTGGCGAAGAGGTCCACCGGCGGCAAGACCTCCGTCGGCGGCCGCAAGTGGGCCGCGCGGCGGCTGGACGAGTACGGCGTCGCCGAGGCCGAGGTGGTCGGTACCGGGCGGGTGCCCGACGCGCTGGCCGACCGGCAGCTGCTGGTGGAACTGGTCAAGGGCGGTGAGGTGACCGCGACCGCGCGCGAGCCGCTGGACGTGCTCCGTGAGCGGCACCGGGCGGCCCGCGCCAACCTGCCGCTCTCCGCGACCCAGCTCTCCCGGGGAGAACCCGTCATTCCGACGGAGTACGCGCACGAGGGCTCGGGTAGCTAGAACTGCGTGTCCCGCCGCACGCGCCGCACTCGCCTCGCGCACGGCTCCCCGACCGGGACCCCGGTCCGTCGTGCCGCACCCCTGTCCGCACCGATCCACAGCCGATTCCGCACTCGATCCGCACCGATCCGCATCCCATGGGCCCGGAGCCTCACCGGCCGGGTCCGCTCCCCACCCGACCCCACAGCCGAAGGACTCCGACCATGCGCCGCGCCTTGATCGTCGTTGACGTGCAGAACGACTTCTGCGAGGGGGGCAGCCTCGCCGTCACCGGTGGCGCCGACGTGGCCGCCGCCATCACCGAGCTGATCGCACAGGCCCCGGCCCCGGCCGGCTACCGGCACGTGGTGGCCACCCGCGACCACCACATAGCCCCCGGCAGCCACTTCGCCGACCACCCCGACTACGTCAGCTCCTGGCCCGCGCACTGCGTCGCCGGGACGGAGGGCGCCGGCTTCCACCCGAACTTCGCCCCCGCGGTCAGCTCCGGCGCGGTCGACGCCGTCTTCGACAAGGGGGCGTACTCGGCTGCGTACAGCGGTTTCGAGGGGACCGACGAGAACGGCGTGGCGCTGGCCGACTGGCTGCGGGAGCGGCAGATCGACGAGGTGGACGTGGTGGGCATCGCCACCGACCACTGCGTGCGCGCGACCGCGCTGGACGCCGCCCGCGAGGGCTTCCGCGCCCGGGTCCTGCTCGACCTCACCGCCGGGGTGGCCGCACAGACCACCGAGCGGGCGCTCGAGGAACTGCGCGGAGCGGGTGTGGAGCTCTCGGGGAAGCCGGTCGTGCAGTAACCGGGACCGCAGGGTCAGGCGGAGGCCGTGGGGCTCCTGAGCAGTGCCCTGATCGGATGCCACAGCTCCACGGCCGGCGCGGTGCCGGTCAGGACGCCGCTGCCGGGTGCCGTGCGCCATATGAGCCCGTCGGGATGGTGCAGCACCGCGGTGATCTCGTCGGGGCTCGGCGGGGCCGCGTTGCCCCGCAGGTAGACGGCGCGCAGGCCCAGGTTGCGCAGCCTGGTCAGGGCGCGCGCCCGGTTGCCCGCGTGCACGAGGAAGCGCACCGAGCCGGCGGGACCGGCGGCGGGGCTGGGCAGGTTCAGCGCCACCACCACGGTGCCGTTCGGCAGCTTGCAGAAACCTCCTGCGGCCATGGATGTCATACCCCCGTCGGACCAGGTGTCAATAAGGAAGTCACAGGACGCACCTAAACACGGATCGGCGGCAACCCGCCAGGGGGTTACCGCCGATCGCGCTCTGACCTGCGAAAACGCTATTTACTTCGCCGCGCGGCCCACCTCGAGGTGGATCGCCGAGCCGTTTCCGGGCTCCTTGACGATCTTGATCTTGGTGTTGGTGTCAGTGATCTGGACACCGCCGGTCGGGTTCGTCTCGTCGTAGTAGGTGTTGGTCCGGTCGTTGAAGACCGACACCCCCTTCGAGGAGCTGATCTTGGTCGCGACGCCGTTCTTGTGCAGCGTGATGCCGTCCGTGCGGAACGTGCTGAACGGGGCGTCGTACGTCTGGATGCGGTTGCGCATCAGCG
Source organism: Streptomyces sp. NPDC050388 (assembly GCF_040655635.1). Classification (NCBI taxonomy): domain Bacteria; kingdom Bacillati; phylum Actinomycetota; class Actinomycetes; order Kitasatosporales; family Streptomycetaceae; genus Streptomyces; species Streptomyces sp. NPDC050388. The sequence continues at coordinate 96,577 of NZ_JBFAKH010000013.1, read as the reverse complement.
TGCCGTCGGACCACTTCAGCGCGGTCGGGTGCGAGTCGACCGGCAGGATCAGGCCCCTGCCCGGGTGGCGGCTGGTGTTGTTGTCGGCCTGGGAGGTGTCCCACTTCCAGATCAACAGGCCGTTCTGGTACGGGAAGTGCTCCACCCAGTCCGGACGGCTGTTCGCGAAGCCGAAGTTGTACGGGCCGACCTTCAACGTCTTGTCGTACGACACGTACTGGCGGTTCTCGGCGATGTAGTACTGCGCGTAGTCCTTGGTGAAGGAGGCTCCGATGCGGGAGAAGCCCTTCGCCGTCCAGGCGGCGTCCGCGGTCTCCGCGTTGTCCGTGAACAGGGCGGCGCCGTCCGCCGTCACCGAGATCCGGTCGGCCGCGAAGCCCTTCATCGCCAGGCCGCCGTCGGTCTGGTAGCGGAAGCGCAGGTCGATCTGCTGACCGGCGTAGGCGTCCAGCGGGTACGCCAGCGGCTTGTAGCCGTCGACCGTGCCGTGCAGGGCCGGCTTGTCGCTGCCGTCGCGCGGGATCGGCCGGCCGTCCACCGTGCCGTCCAGGGCGGTCCAGTTGGCGCCGCCGTCGGTCGAGACCTCGACGTAGAGGAAGTCGTAGTCGGACTCGATCTCGTACCAGCCGTCGAGGGTCAGCTCGGCCGACGCCTTGCCGGTGAGGTCCACCGAACGGGTCAGCGTGTTCCTCAGGTCGTCACCGCTGCCGCTCCACCACTGGGTCTCGCCCTCGGCCGGGACGACGACCTCGGTGGTGACCGCCTTCTCGGGCAGCGCGACCACGAGGGCCTGCTTGTCCCGGGTGTTGTACTCGGCGGGGCCCAGCTTGTGCTTCGACTTCGTCGCGGCCTCGGCCGTGTCGTAGTCCAGCCAGCCCAGCTGGAGCTTGTCCCAGGCGGTCATGTCGCCGGGCAGGTCACCGATCTCGTTCTTGCCGGTGCCGAGCCAGGAGCCGGAGGACATCAGGGTCCAGAAGCCGGTGGAGTTCTCACCGCCCGCGGTGTCGTAGTGGTCCGGCAGACCGAGGTCGTGGCCGTACTCGTGGGCGAAGACGCCGAGTCCGCCGTTCTCCGGCTGGATGGTGTAGTCGCCGACCCAGACGCCGGTGTCGCCGATCTGGGTGCCGCCGAGCTTGTTCTGCTCGGGTCCGGTGGCGCCGGCGTCGGTGCCGAAGGCGTACCAGCGGTGGGCCCAGATCGCGTCCTCGCCCTGGGCGCCGCCGCCGGCGGACTCGTCCTCACCGGCGTGCACGATCTGGAAGTGGTCGATGTAGCCGTCGGGCTCGTTGAAGTCGCCGTCGCCGTCGAAGTCGTAGCGGTCCCACTGGTCGTACTCGGCGAGATCGGCCCTGATCTCGGCGCCGGTCCGGCCGGCCGCCTTCTGGTCGTCGACCCAGGCGTTGACGCCGTCCTGCACCACGTACCAGGCGCAGTTGTCGGGGACACACTTGTTGGAGCCGTAACGGGCCTCGTTGTAGGGGACCTTGACCCAGTCGGAGACCTCGCCCTCGACCGAGTAGCGGCCCGAGGACTGCTTCTCGAAGTACGTCTTGACCGACTCGACACCCTTGCCGGTGCCGAAGTACATGTCCTCGAAGTGCTTCCGGTCGTAGTCCGCCTGCCACGCGGTGGAGTTGTCCACCCTGCGGTCCGGCTCGGCGATCTCGTTGTGCAGCGGGCCGCGGGTGCCGCCGTAGCGGCTGTCGATCTCGTCGCCGAACTCGACCAGGATCGTGAAGATCCTGTCGGTCTTCTCGCGGCCGAGCTCGACGTACTTGCCGGTGCCCTTCTTGCCCTTGCCCTTGAGCTCGACGACCTTCGAACCGTCCCGGTTCTTGACCGCCGCCTGGCCGGATATGACCTGGTTCAGGGCCTCTTCACGCTGCGCCGCCTGCGTCTTGGAGAGCGGCCCCGCGAGGTCGTGCTCCACGTGGTTGTACTCCGCCGGGTCCTGTCGGTCCACGGTGGCGGGCCGGTCGGCCCGGTCGGCCGTGTCGGCCTGGGCCACGGTGAACGCAGAGCAGGTGGCGGTGACCGCCGCGAGCGCCACGCCCGTCGCGGCCGCTCTGAACGTCCAGGGTCTACTGGTCACTTGAGATCCCCTCCCGCGTCCGTGCGCGCGAAAGCAGGGTCCGGGTGATGGATGGTCGCGCACACGTGATCAACGCGTGTAGTCAAGTGACCACATTTGACTAAAGGTTCAGCAGAAAAAACAGACCTTGACTTGAGCAGGTCAACTGCATTATGCGGAGACACGGTTCCCTTCACGGACCTCGGGCGCGGCTTTGTGGGCGGCATATGACTCCGTGCGCCCCCTGTGCACCGGCCCCGTCGGTCAGGTCACGCTTACTGTGCGTTCCGCTCGGGCACTCTCGCGGTTAGAGTCGCTTGGCGGCACACCGTTGAGCCGGTGGAAAGCCAGGCCGACAGCCCCCGACCTCCGAGGACACGATGGCCATGCCCCGTCCGACTGTCGCTCAGCTCGCCTACGGTTCGTGCACCGTGGTCTTCTCGACCTTCGTCATGCTGCTGTTGTCACAGACGAATTCGGGCGTGGGTATCGCGCTCGTCGCCGTCGTGGCACTCGCCCTCGGACTGCTGGTGGCCATGACGGTGCCGCTCTCCGAGCCCGCCCGTCCCGCCCCCGTGACACGGCCCGCGCCGCAGGAGCCGGTACGGGCGACCGTGCCGTCACCGGCAGCCGCGCCGGCCCGCGAGGCGGTGCGGGAGCGGGCCGTTTCCTGACACCGTGCCGGGCCGGCCTCCAGGCCCGTCCGGCGGATCAGGTCGCAGGAGATCGACGGCGCCTCATCCGCGCTGATCCGCCGGACGGGCCCTGGTCGGCCCGGTGTCATCCCGTGCTCACCACTACCGTCTTGGCCGCCTTGTCGTGCAGGCCCTGCTTGTAGGGCCGGTCGAAGAAGCTCCAGCCGCCCGCGATCACGGTCCAGACGCAGGCGCAGCAGAACGCGAACGGCAGCCAGAGCACCGCGGCACGGATCAGGGACGTCTGCGTGGACGGGGTCGCGCCGTCGGACAGGTCGGCCACCCTCAGTTTCAGCCACTTCTTGCCGAGGGTCTGACCCGTGCGGGCCGTCATGAACGTGTCGTAGGCGATGTAGAGGACCGCGACGACGAGGGACTGGACGAAGGACTTCCCCGCGTTGATCTGGTCGCCGTTCACGTTGTACTCGCTCACCCCGAAGGGCCAGGTGAGCAACCAGACGACAATGCCCACGAGGATCATGTCGATGATGCGGGCGAGGGTGCGTCTGCCGCTGTCGGCGAGCGGCGGCATGCCTGCGAGGGGATCGGTGGGGCCCGGCCCGTAGGGACTGCCACCGCCCTGGTCGCCGCCACCGCCGTACGGGCCACCGCCACCGCCACCGTACGGACCGCTGCCACCACCGTACGGACCACCGCCGCCCTCGCCCTGGTGCGGCGGGGGCTGGCTGCCGGGCGGGGGGTGTTTCTTGAACGGGTCGTCGTCCGGCGGCTGCTGACCGGAGCCGGGGGGCGGTTCGGTGCTCATGGCCCGAGTCGACCGCGAACCCCCCGGCATCGCATCCGGCGAGCCGCCGTCCGGAGTACCGGCGCCGGGACGATCCGTCAGAAAGGGTCTGGCGGAAAAGGTTCTAGCCCGCGACGAACGTGTGCGCGGCCTTGTCGTGCCAGCACTGTCGCCACGGCTTGTCGAACAGACACCACAGGACGCCCACCACACCGATGACGAGCAGTCCGGGGATGCTGTAGACCAGCCAACGGCGCAGGGCCGCACCCCACTCGGGCGCCTCGTGTCCCTCGATGTCCCGTACTTCGAGCCCCAGCAGCTTCTTGCCCAGGGTGCGGCCCCATCTGACGGTGGGCAGCACCTCGTAGAGGACACCGCCGACCAGGAGGACGGCGAGGACGACGCCGAGGTAGACCGACGTGGTGCCGTCGAGCAGCCACACCGTGACGGTCTCGCCGGACAGTTTGGCCGCGTCGATCTTCGCTTCGATGTGGTCCACCGCCGCGATGCCGAGCGGCACGGCGGCCACCGCGGTGACCCCGCCGAGCAGGACCGTGTCCAGCAGCCGCGCGGCCAGCCGCTTGCCGAGTCCCGCGGGCCGGGCCGACGCCTGGCGCCTGGCGGCGGCCTGGAACACGTCCTCGACCGGTGGCTTCCACGGCGCGGGCGGCCGCTCGTCCCCGTCCGTGAGCCGGTGCACCTGCTGCGCCCAGGAGGACTGCCCCCCACCGGGGCCGCTCGACAGCGGCCCGGCTGCCGGGGCCGGAGCGGCGGCAGGGGCGGGAGTCGGAGCGACGGCCTGCGGAGGGACGGCCGAACTCCCGTTCTCCGCCTGGGCGGAGGCGGCGCGGGCGGCGCGCGCGACGGCCGCCTTGCCGGCCCCGAAACCGGGCCCCCCGGACGAACCCTTGCGCGGACCGACGGCGCGGAAGGTCATGGTGCCCTCGTCCCCCGGAACACCTCCGGAGGACGGGGCAGACCCTGAAGAGGCGGCAGAGGCGGCAGAGGCGGCGGGCGCCGCGGGCGACTTCGCCGTCGGCGGGCGGAACACGAACTCGTTGTCCGTGGGCGTCCCACTGGCGTCCGGGCCGGCCGCCGGGCCGGGGGTGTGCGGCACTCTCGGGTCCGCGCCCCAGGAGACCCGGCGGTCCTGGTCGCCGCCGAAGCCCGACTGGCGGGAGCGGTCGGCGCCCCAGGCGGAGGCGGGCTCGGGCCGGTTGCCGTGCTGGGAATCGGCCGGGGAGGGGGCCTGGGAAGAGGGGGAAGGGGACGAAGGAGGGGAAGCGAACGGGAACGGGGCCGGTTCGTCGGTCGGGTCCTCGTCGAAGAAGTGCGGGCCGGTCTCCTCGACGGAGGGCACCGCCGGGGCGGTGCCGGCAGCCGCCGTACCGGAGGACGCCGCCGGCGCGAGGGGGGCGCCGCCGCCCTCCGGCGCCGGACGGCTCGTGCCCGGAACCCAGGCGGCACCGTTCCAGTACCGGACATACCCGGGAATGGACGGGTCCGGGTAATAGCCTTCGCGCGGCGTGTCGTCGCCGGGGGCCGGGGTGGGGGCGCTCATGTCCGTCGTCCCGTATCTGCTCGGGGGTGGGTCGGGGGAACCACATCTATCAGACGGGCGCAAGCACCACCGCCCGTCCGGCCGGACCCACCCCTTTCGGGCGCCGATCTGGTACCGCAACGAAAAATCTTTCGTACCGGTGCGGCAGGGAAAGGCGGTGCGGGCAGCGGCCGTTCAGAAGAGCTTGCCCGGGTTCAGGAGGTTCAGCGGGTCGAAGGTCCGTTTGACGGCCCGCTGCATCTCCAGGCCCACCGGGCCGATCTCGCGTGCCAGCCACTCCTTCTTCAGGACGCCGACGCCGTGCTCGCCGGTTATGGTGCCGCCGAGTTCCAGGCCGAGGGCCATGATCTCGTCGAAGGACTCGCGGGCGCGGCGCGACTCCTCGGGGTCCTGGGCGTCGAAGCACACCGTCGGGTGGGTGTTGCCGTCCCCCGCGTGGGCGACGACGCCGATGGTGAGCCGGTACTTCTCGGAGATCCGCTCGACGCCGTCGATGAGTTCGCCGAGCCGGGAGCGGGGCACGCACACGTCGTCGATCATCGTGGTGCCCTTGACCGCCTCCAGCGCGGGCAGGGACAGCCGCCGGGCCTTGAGCAGCAGTTCGGACTCGGCGGTGTCCTCGGCCGGTACGACCTGGGTGGCCCCGGCGGCCTCGCAGAGCGCGCCGAGGGCGGCGAGGTCAGCGGTGGGGTCGGCGGTGTCGAACGCGGCGAGCAGCAGGGCCTCGGTGCTCTCGGGGAGGCCCATGTGGGCCATGTCGTTGACGGCCTTGACCGTGGTGCGGTCCATGAGTTCGAGGAGCGAGGGGACGTGCCCGCCGGCCATGATGCGGCACACGGCGTCACAGGCGGCGGCGCCGGAGGCGAACTCGGCGGCCAGGACGAGCTGCTCGGGCGGTTTGGGCCGCAGGGCGAGGACCGCGCGCACGACGATGCCGAGGGAACCCTCGGAACCGACGAACAGGCGGGTCAGGTCGTATCCGGCAACGCCCTTGGCGGTGCGGCGGCCGGTGGACATCAGGCGGCCGTCGGCGAGGACCACGTCGAGGCCGAGTACGTACTCGGCGGTGACCCCGTACTTCACGCAGCACAGGCCGCCGGAGGCGGTGCCGATGTTGCCGCCGATGGTGCACGTCTCCCAGCTGGAGGGGTCGGGCGGGTAGTAGAGGCCGTGCTCGCCGACGGCCCGGGAGAGGGTGGCGTTGACGACGCCGGGTTCGACGACGGCGATCCGGTCGACGGGATTGACCTCCAGGATGGCGTCCATCCTGGTCAGGGAGAGCACGATGCATCCATCGGTCGCGTTGGCGGCGCCGGACAGACCGGTGCGGGCGCCCTGCGGGACGACCGGGACGCGCAGTGCGGTGGCGGTGCGCATGACGTGCTGGACCTGTTCGACCGTGCGGGGCAGGACGACCACCGCCGGACTGCCGGCCGGGCAGAAGCTCGCCATGTCGTTGGCGTAGGAGGCCGTGATGTCGGGGTCGGTGAGCACCGCTTCGGGGGGCAGGCCGCCGAGCAGGCGGCCGACGAGTGTGTCGGTCGGCACCGTTTCTTCATCGCGTCGCGCTTCGATACGGCTCACGATCACAGCGTGACACCCGGGGCCATCGGTGTGAACCCCGCGTACGGCACCCGGTGGTAAGCCGTCGTGAGCCGGAGCGTGGTTCGTCGTATCGACAGATGATGTGACGCACAGTGTCCGCCATGGACGACAAGCCACGAGAGATCCGCGAGCGGGACGAGACCCCTGGGCCCGGCGGGACCCGTCGGTGGGTGAGCCGCCGGGTGCTGCTCGGCTCGGTGGCCGGGTGCGCCGTGATCGGCGGGGTGCTGGTGCTGCTGCCGTGGGGGCGCGGGGCGGACGGGCCTGTGGAGCCGGCGCCGGGGGCGCCGGTCCGGGCGGTGCTCGCCGGTGGCGTGTCCCTGTCGCTGCCCGATCTGGAGAGCCTGATCGCGGAGCGGCAGCGACATCTGAAGGAGCACCCGGAGGACGCGGAGGCCTGGGCGGTGCTCGGGACGGCCCGGGTGGAGCAGGGGCAGCGGCTGGCGGACCCCGCGCACTACCCGCGGGCCGAGAAGGCGCTGCGCACCTCGCTGGAGGTACGGGCGAAGGGCAACGCCGGGGCGCTGCGCGGGATGGCGGCGCTGGCGAACGCGCGCCGCGACTACCCCGCCGCACGCGAGTGGGGCGAACGGGTGCTGAAGCTGGAGCCGAAGCGGTGGACGACGTATCCGCCGCTGATCGAGGCGTGTGCCGGGCTCGGCGACGGCGAGGCGGCGGGCAGGATGCTGGACAGGCTGGAGGCGCTGCGGTCGGGACCGGTCGTGATGGCGCGGGCGGCCGCCCTGTACCGGGACAAGGGCCTGTGGGAGGACGCGGCGGCCCAGCTGTCCGACGCCGCCGCGGCGGCCGGGGAACCGGCCGAGCGGGCCGGCTATCTGGAGCGGGCCGGGCAGCTGGCCTGGGAGCGCGGCGACCGGGAGGACGCGCTGCGGCACTTCCAGGAGGCGCTGCGGGTCGACCCGGACCAGCGGGCGGCGCAGGCGGGGCAGGGCAGGGCGCTGGCCGCGCTCGGGCGGACCACGGAGGCGATCGGCGCCTACCGGGCGGCGCTGGCCCGGCAGCCGCGGCCGGAGTACGCGCTGGAGCTGGGCGAGTTGTACGCGTCGCTGGGGCTGCGGCAGGCGGCCCGGGTGCAGTACGACCTGCTGCGCGAGCGGGTGCGGGAGGCCGCGGCGCACGGGGTCGACGAGGACCTGCTCCTCGGGCGGTTCGAGGCGGACCACGGGAACCCCGGGACCGCGGTGCGGCTGCTGCGGGCGGAGTGGAGGCGGCAGCCGTCGACGGAGGTGGCCGACGCGCTGGGCTGGGCGCTGCACCGGGCGGGGGAGCACGAGGAGGCGCTGGAGTTCGCGGTGCGGGCGACGGAGAAGACGAAGGGCGGCGGGGTGCGCAGCGCCCTGTACGTCTTCCACCGGGGCATGATCGAGCGGGAACTGGAGAGGTACGGGTCCGCGCGGCGGCATCTGCGGGAGGCGATGACGATCAACCCGTACTTCTCCCCGCTCCACGTGCCACAGGCCGAGGCGGCACTGGAACAGCTCGGCGAACCGCCCGTCGGAGACGGACCGCCCGCCTGGGCCAGGGAAGCCAGGGAAGCCAGGGAAGCCGAGAAGGCCAGGCGAGCCGAAAAGGCAGAAAAGGCCGAAGAGGCCAAGAGGGCCGAAGAAATGAAGAAGGCCCGGAAAGCCCAGAAGGCCGAAGAAGTCCAGAAAGCCGAAGGAGCCGAGAAGGCCGAGAAGGCCGAGCAAGCCGAAAAGGCCGAGGAAGCCCAGAAGGCGCAGAAGGCGCAGAAGGCCGAGAAGGCGCAGAAGGCCGAGAAGGCCAAGGGAGCCGAAGAAGCCAAGCAAGCTGAGCAAGCGGAAAAGGCCAGGCAAGCCGAGAAGGTCGAAGAAGCCCAGAAGGCCGAGGAAGTTCAGAAGGTCGAGGAAGTCCAGAAGGTCGAAGAAGCCGAAGGGGCCGAGGTGGGCTGAGGCGGGGTCGGCCGGTGGGGCGTCGGGTGCGGGCGTCCCGCGCCCGGCGCCCCGTCGGCCGACCCGACGGTCACAGGTTGCCGCGGCGTTCCTGCTCCCGCTCGATCGCCTCGAACAGGGCCTTGAAGTTGCCCTTGCCGAAGCCCATGGAGCCGTGCCGTTCGATGATCTCGAAGAACACGGTCGGCCGGTCCTGGACCGGCTTGGTGAAGATCTGCAGCAGATAGCCGTCCTCGTCCCGGTCGGCGAGGATCTTCAGCTCGCGCAGGGTCTCGACGGGCACCCGGGTGTCGCCGACCCACTCGCCGAGGGTGTCGTAGTACGAGTCCGGGGTGTCCAGGAACCGCACACCGGCCGCGCGCATCTGCCGGACCGTCTGCACGATGTCGTTGGTGTTGAGCGCGATGTGCTGGACGCCGGCGCCGCCGTAGAACTCCAGGTACTCGTCGATCTGGGACTTCTTCTTGGCGACGGCGGGCTCGTTGATCGGGAACTTGACCTTGAGCGTGCCGTCGGCGACCACCTTCGACATCAGCGCGCTGTACTCGGTGGCGATGTCGTCACCCACGAACTCCTTCATGTTCGTGAAGCCCATGACCTTGTTGTAGAACGCGACCCACTCGTTCATCCGGCCGAGCTCGACGTTGCCGACGCAGTGGTCGATGGCCTGGAAGGACCTCTGGACGGGGGGTTCGACGATCGGGTCGGCGGTGACGTAGCCGGGCAGGTAGGGCCCGTCGTAGCCGGTGCGCTCGACCAGGGTGTGCCGGGTCTTGCCGTAGGTGGCGATCGCGGCGAGCACGACGGTGCCGTGCTCGTCCTTCAGTTCGTGCGGCTCGGTGACCGGGCGGGCGCCGTGCTCGACGGCGTAGGCGTACGCGGCACGCGCGTCGGGGACCTCGATGGCCAGGTCGACGACGCCGTCGCCGTGCGCGGCCACGTGCTCGGCGAGGAAGGTGCCCCACTCGGTGGACGGTTTGATCACCGAGGTGAGGACGAACCGGGCGGAGCCGCTCTCCAGGACGTAACTCGCGGTCTCGCGGCTGCCGTTCTCCGGTCCGGAGTAGGCGACCAGTCGCATGCCGAAGGCGGTGGAGTAGTAGTGCGCCGCCTGCTTGGCGTTGCCCACGGCGAAGACGACCGCGTCCATTCCCTTGACCGGGAAGGGGTCGGCCTGCCGGGCGGTCGTGTCGGGAGTGAGATGTGTGGTCTGCGTCATGGGGGCAGGGTGGTGCAGCCCTGCAGGGTGCGCAATAGTTCGCGTATCCGCTGGGCAGGTTGTCCAGCCGGACGCGCGATTCATCGGACTTTCTGTACAGGATGACCACCACGCACCGGGAGGCAGCCGTGGCGATCGATCAGCTGGACGGCCGGATCATCGTGCTGCTGGCGCGGGAGCCGCGGACGGGGGTGCTGGAGATGTCCCGGCGGCTCGGGGTGGCGCGGGGGACGGTGCAGGCGCGGCTGGACCGGCTTCAGTCGAACGGAGTCATCCGCGGATTCGGCCCCCAGGTGGACCCGGCGGCCCTCGGCTACCCGGTCACGGCGTTCGCGACGCTGGAGATCCGGCAGGGTCAAGGGCCCGATGTCCGGGAGCACTTGGCGAGTGTGCCGGAGGTCCTCGAGCTGCACACCACCACCGGCAGCGGGGACATGCTGTGCCGGCTCGTGGCCCGCTCCAACGCCGATCTCCAACGGGTGATCGACCGGGTCGTCGGTTTTGATGGGATCGTCCGGGCCGCCACGGCGATCGTGATGGAGAACCCCGTTCCGCTGCGGATCATCCCCCTGGTGGAGCAGGCGGCGCTCCGCGAGCCGCCGAGGGGCGGCCGGGGCGCACCGGACTGACCGGACGGGCCTGGCCGAGCTGGGGTGAGCGGACGTGAACTTCTGGGAGTACCTGCGCGACCGCCACCAGCAACTGCTCGTCGACGCGTACCAGCACGCGAGTGTCGTCTTCCAGTGCATGGTGGCGGCGACCGTGCTCGGGGTGCTGATCGGGGTCGCGACGTACCGCAGTGGCTGGGCGGGCAACCTGGCCACGACCACCACCTCGACCCTGCTGACCATCCCGTCGCTCGCCATGATCGGCCTGCTGATCCCGCTGGTGGGGCTCGGGGTGCCGCCGACGGTGATCGCGCTGACGCTGTACGGGCTGCTGCCGATCGTGCGGAACGCGATCGTCGGCCTGCGCGGGGTCGACCCGTCGCTGGTGGACGCGGCCACGGGCATCGGCATGTCGCGGACGGCCCGGCTGGCGCGGGTCGAACTGCCGCTGGCCTGGCCGCCGATCCTCACCGGGATCCGGGTCTCCACGCAGATGCTGATGGGCATCGCCGCCATCGCCGCCTACGCCTCCGGTCCCGGTCTCGGGAACCTGATCTTCCGCGGGATCGCCTCGCTGGGCAGCAAGAACGCGCTCAACCAGGTCCTCGCGGGCACCCTCGGAATCATCATCCTCGCGCTGCTGTTCGACGCCGCGTACGTCCTGCTCGGACGGCTGACCATTTCCAGGGGGATCCGTGGCTGAGCCACCGCCGTCAGGGACGTCCGGGGCGGCTGGGGCGACCGGGGCGTCCGGAACCGCCGCCGCGCCGTCGGCCGCCGGGGAGCCCATCGAACTGGAGAACCTCACCAAGCGGTACCCGGGCAGTGCGCAGCCGGCGGTCGACAACGTCAGCATGGAGATCAGGGCGGGCGAGATCGTCATCTTCGTCGGCCCGTCCGGCTGCGGGAAGTCGACCACGCTGAAGATGATCAACCGGCTGATCGAGCCGAGCGGCGGCCGCATCCGCATCGGCGGCAAGGACGTCACCGACATGGACCCGGTGCGGCTGCGCCGCACGCTCGGGTACGCGATCCAGGCCAGTGGACTGTTCCCGCACATGACGGTGGCGCAGAACATCGCGCTGGTGCCGAAGATGCTGCGCTGGCCGGCGGCCCGGGTGCGGGCCCGGGTGGAGGAGATGCTGGACCTGGTCGGTCTGGACCCCGGCGAGTTCCACGACCGCTATCCGCGCCGGCTCTCCGGCGGGCAGCAGCAACGGGTGGGGGTGGCGCGGGCGCTGGCGGCGGATCCGCCGGTGCTGCTGATGGACGAGCCGTTCGGGGCGGTGGACCCGATCACCCGGGACCACCTCCAGGACGAGCTGATCCGGCTGCAGCACGAACTGCACAAGACGATCGTCTTCGTCACCCACGACTTCGACGAGGCGATCAAACTGGGCGACCGGATCGCGGTGCTGCGCGAACGCTCGCACATCGCCCAGTTCGACACCCCGGAAGCGATCCTCACCAACCCGTCGGACGACTTCGTCTCGGGTTTCGTCGGCGCCGGGGCGGCGCTGAAGCGGCTGAACCTCACCCGGGTGCGGGACGTGGGGATCACCGACTATCCGACGGTGACCGTCGACGACCCGCTCCAGCAGATCTTCAACATGCTCCGTTCCAGCGGCTCGAACGAGATCCTGCTGCTCGACCGGCGGGGCCGCCCCTACAAGTGGCTCCGGCGCGGCGACCTGATGCGGGCCAAGGGCTCGCTGGCCCGCGCGGGCACCCTGGTGCAGGACACGGTGACCCGGGACGCGACCCTGCGGGACGCGCTGGAGGCCGTCCTCACCGACAGCTCGGGGCGGGTGGTGGTCACCGGGGGGCGCGGCACGTACGAGGGTGTCGTCGACGTGGAGACGCTGATGAACTCGGTGCACGAACTGCTGGAGGCTGACCGGCTGGAGGCGATGGAGGCCCAGCACGAGCTGGAGGACCTGCGGAGCGGCCGGACGCACGCCGAGCAGGAGGGTGTGAGCGGGGAGGGGGACGCGTGAGCGCCTCTCCGCGGCGGCCCGACGACGAGGACGAGGGCAGGGGGCTCGCCTTCCGGGACGAGGGCCGGGACCAGAAGCACCACGACGGCCGGGGCGACGACGGCAGGGGCGAAGTCGCGCGGGGCGCGGGGCCGGGGTCCGCGACCGGGAGTGCGCCCCGGGTGACCTGGCAGCATCTGACGTTCCTGCCCACGGTGCTGGTCGCCCTGCTGCTCGCGACCTGGCTGTGGTTCGTCCAGGCCGAACTGGACACGCTGTCCCGGAACGCGCTGTCCGACGGGCAGGTGTCCAAGGCGCTCTGGCAGCACATCGAGCTGACCGTGATCTCGACGTTCTTCGTACTGATCATCGCGATCCCGCTGGGCATCCTGCTGACCCGGCCCACGTTCCACAGGGCCACCCCGGCCGCGATGGCGTTCGCCAACATGGGCCAGGCGACGCCCGCGATCGGTCTGCTCGCCCTGCTGGTGATCTGGCTGGGCATCGGCCGCAGGGCCGCCCTCATCGGCATCATCGCCTACGCCGTGCTGCCGGTGCTCTCCAACACCATCGCGGGTCTGCGGGCCAACGACCCGGCGCTGATGGAGGCGGCGCGCGGCATCGGCATGTCCCCGCTGGGCGTGCTGACCCGGGTGGAGCTGCCCCTGGCCGTCCCCCTCATCCTCGCCGGGGTGCGTACGGCACTCGTCCTGAACGTCGGCACGGCCACCCTCGCGACCTTCGGCGGGGGCGGCGGTCTGGGCGTGCTGATCACCACCGGCATCACCAGCCAGCGGATGCCGGTACTGGTGCTGGGCTCGGTCCTCACCGTCGCCCTGGCCCTGCTGGTGGACTGGCTGGCCTCGCTGGCCGAACTGCTGCTGCGGCCACGGGGGCTGGAGACGGACACATGAGGCGCCACCTGTGCCCGCTGGTCGCCGGAATGCTGCTGGTGGGGCTCTCCTCCTGCGGGCTGACCAGCGGCTCCCCCATGGTCGACAACGTGGAACCGGGCTCGGTCGGGAAGGGCAGGCCCCTCGCGGGCGCGAAGCTCACCGTCACCTCCAAGGAGTTCACCGAGCAGCTGATCCTGGGCGCGATCATGGGCATCGCCTTCCAGGCAGCGGGTGCCGACGTCATCGACCGCACCGGCATCCAGGGCTCGGTCGGCTCCCGGGCGGCGGTCGTGAAGGGGGTCGCGGACGCCGCGTACGAGTACACCGGCACGGCGTGGATCACCTACCAGGGCAACAGCAAGCCCATCCCCGACCCGCGCAAGCAGTGGGAGGCGGTGCGCGAGGCCGACGTGAAGAACGGGGTGACCTGGCTGGAGCCGTCCTCGCTGAACAACACCTACGCCCTGGCCATGAACCAGGCGAACTTCAAGAAGTACGGCACGAAGTCGCTGTCGGAGGTGGCCGCGCTGGCGAAGTCCGATCCGGCGGCGGTGACGCTGTGCGTGGAGGGCGAGTTCGCCAACCGGGCGGACGGGCTGCCGGGCATGGAGAAGGCCTACGGCATGAACGTGGGCGCGGGGAACATCACGCAGATGGACACCGGGATCATCTACACCCAGACGGCCAAGGGCACCTGCACCTACGGCGAGGTCTTCACCACCGACGGCCGCATCAAGTCCATGAACCTGGTGGTGATGGAGGACGACAAGAAGTTCTTCCCCAACTACAACGCGGCACCGATGATCAACACCGGCACGTTCAAGAAGTGGCCGGCGATCGCGGAGGTCCTCGACCCGGTCACGGCGAGGCTGGACAACGACGTGGCACGGACCCTGAACGGCAAGGTGGACGTGGACGGGGAGGACCCCCACCAGGTGGCGCTGGACTGGATGGTGGACGAGGGCTTCGTCAGGAAGAAGTAGCGGCGGTGCGGGGACGGCGCCGCCCGGTCAGCAGCTGGGGACCTTGCCGGTGCCCTTCTGCAGGGAGACCAGGGCGTCCACGGTGCCCTCGAGGGTGGTGACCGGGATCAGGCGCAGCCCCTCGGGGAGTTCGGCCCGGGCCTGGCCGCATTCCGCCTCGGGCACCAGGAAGACGGTCGCACCGTCCCGCCGGGCTGCCTGCGTCTTCAGCGGCACGCCGCCCACGGCACCGACCGTGCCGTCCGCGTCGATGGTCCCCGTACCGGCGATGATCCGGCCGCCGGTGAGGTCGCCGCCGCTGCCGTCGCCGTTCAGCTTGTCGACGATGCCGAGGGAGAACAGCAGGCCGGCGCTGGGGCCGCCGACGTCGGCGAGCTCCAGCTCGACCTTGACGCCCTTGCCGTCCAGGCCCAGGTAGCCCAGCGCGGCCCGGGTCGCCTCGTCCTGCGACTTCTTCATCTGCTTCTCGTTGTACCGCTCGATCTCCTTGACGTCGCCCCCGGAGGGGTAGACCGAGTCGCGGGGCATGACCGCCTGGTCGGTGCCGAACCAGCCGTCGATCACGTCGGGGAGGTCGACCCGGGTGTCCGGGGAGGTCGCCTCGATCGTCGTCATCCGCAGCTGACCGGTGGTCTCGCGGGTCTTCGCGCCGGAGATGGTGATGACCTGCGTGCCCTTGTTCCTGCCGAGCACGTCGGCCGTCAGCCCCGGCTGCGCCACCGAGAACGGCAGCGGCGCGAAGACCGCCGTGGCCAGCAGGGCGACGACGGGAGCGGCACAGACGGCCAGGGCCTGGGGACGTGTGAGACGAGAGAGCACGGGATCAATCTAACGTGGCGCCTCCGCCGCGCTGCCCCCGCCGACCGTCGGCGCCGCGCCCAGCGGCTCTCGGCACGGCATCCCCCGATCGTCGGCGCAGTGCCCCCCGACCGTCAGCGCAGTGCCTCCGCGACCTCGCGGGCCGCGTCCACCACCCGGGGGCCGACCCGTTCGGGGACCACGTCGGACAGCATCACCACGCCGACGCTGCCCTCGACCCCGGTGACTCCCAGCAGGGGCGCCGCCGCTCCGCACGCCCCGGCCTCCAGTTCGCCGTGGGTGAGGGTGTATCCGGGGTCGTCGGGCAGTTGCAGGCGGGCCGAGAGGATCGCCTTGCCGGCGGCGCCCCGTTCCAGCGGGTGCCGGAACCCGGCACGGTAGGCGACGTGGTAGTCCGTCCACGACGGTTCCACCACCGCCACGGCCAGCGCGTCCGCCCCGTCGACCAGGGTCAGGTGCGCGGTCGCGCCGATGTCCTCCGCCAGCGACCGGAGGGCCGGCATCGCCGCCTCCCGTACCAGCGGATGCACCTGGTGGCCCAGCCGCAGCACGCCGAGCCCGACCCGGGCCCGGCCGCCGAGGTCGCGGCGCACCAGCGCGTGCTGTTCCAGTGTGGCGAGCAACCGGTACACAACGGTCCGGTTCACGCCCAGCCTGTGGGAAAGCTCGGTGACGGTCAGGCCGTGGTCCGTGTCGGCCAGCAGCTTGAGGACCCGCAGTCCCCGGTCGAGCGTCTGAGACGTCTCCGCGGTCACGACGCCCACTCCTTCGTGGTGAGGTCGACGGCCCTCTCGCGGCATATGCGTCACCGAGTCCCGTCGGCAACGCGCTTCAGAGGCCGCCGATCGGCCGGCGGCCCGGCCATGTCCCGGGCACGGTCGCTTCACGGCAGCGCTCCGCGGCAGCGCTGCCACGGGGCGTGTGCGTAGCCGGACAGTAGCGAGCCGGTCCGGTCAGCGGAAGGCTTTGTCCAGAATCCGGGCACCATCGCCTCTGAACTGGCACTTTTTGCCCGGATTTGACCACCGGGCGTGCGCCGACGGAGCGGGTCACCGCATGCGGGTGGCCCACTCCTGCACCTTGGCGATCCGCTGGCGCAGCTGGCCCGGTGTGGCCTCCGCGGCGGGCGGTCCGCCGCAGACGCGGCGCAGCTCCGTGTGGATGACGCCGTGCGGTTTGCCGCTCTGGTGGACGTAGGCGCCGACCATGTTGTTGAGCTGCCGGCGCAGTTCCATCATCTCCTTGTGGGAGACCACGGGGCGCCGCTCGGCGGGCAGTTCGAGCAGGTCGGCCTCGCTGTCCGGCTTCTTGCGGCTGTGCGCGATCTGCCGGGCCTGCCGCTTCTGCAGCAGCAGTTCCACCTGGTCGGGTTCGAGGAGTCCCGGGATGCCGAGGTAGTCCTGTTCCTCCTCGCTGCCGGGGTGGGCCTGCATGCCGAAGTCGGCGCCGTTGTAGGTGACCCGGTCGAAGACGGCGTCGGACTCCAGTGCCTCGAAGGGCAGCATGTCCTCGCCGGTGTCCTCGTCCTGCTCCCGGTTCGCCTCGTCCATCTCCTTCTCGGACTCGGCGTACGGGTCCTCCTCGCCGTCCTTCTTGGGCTTGTCGAGGACGTGGTCGCGCTCGCGTTCCATCTCGTTCGCGAAGCCCAGCAGGTTCGGGATGGTCGGCAGGAACACGGACGCGGTCTCGCCGCGCCGCCGGGACCGTACGAAACGGCCGACGGCCTGGGCGAAGAACAGCGGGGTGGAGATGGTGGTGGCGTACACGCCGACCGCGAGGCGCGGTACGTCGACGCCCTCGGAGACCATGCGGACGGCGACCATCCAGCGGTCGCCGTTGCCGCTGAAGTCGTCGATCCGTTTCGAGGCGCCGGTGTCGTCGGACAGGACGACGGTGGGCTTGTCGCCGGTGATCTCGCGGATCAGCTTGGCGTAGGCGCGGGCGGAGTCCTGGTCGGTGGCGATGACGAGGGCTCCGGCGTCCGGGACGGACTTCCTGACCTCGGTCAGCCGCTGGTCGGCGGCGCGCAGCACGGCCGGCATCCACTCGCCGCGCGGGTCGAGGGCGGTGCGCCAGGCCTGGCTGATCGCGTCCTTGGTCATGGGCTCGCCGAGGCGGGCCTCGACCTCGTCACCGGCCTTGGTGCGCCAGCGCATGTTGCCGCTGTAGGAGAGGAAGATGACGGGACGGACGACGCCGTCGCGGAGCGCGGAACCGTAGCCGTAGGTGTAGTCGGCGGCCGACCGGCGGATGCCGTCGTCGCCCTCCTCGTACGCCACGAACGGGATGGGGTTGGTGTCGGACCGGAACGGCGTACCGGTGAGCGCCAGCCTGCGGGTGGCCGGCTCGAACGCCTCCAGGCACGCCTCGCCCCAGGACTTGCTGTCACCGGCGTGGTGGATCTCGTCGAGGATGACGAGGGTCTTGCGCTGCTCGACGCGGTTGCGGTGCAGCATGGGGCGGACCCCGACACCGGCGTAGGTGATGGCGACGCCGTGGTAGTCCTTGCCGAGCGGACCCGCGCTGTACTCGGGGTCCAGCTTGATGCCTATCCGCGCGGCGGCCTCGGCCCACTGCTTCTTCAGGTGCTCGGTGGGCGCGACGACGGTCACCTGCTGCACGACGTGGTGGTGCAGCAGCCAGGAGGCCAGCGTCAGCGCGAAGGTCGTCTTTCCGGCGCCCGGGGTGGCGACCGCCAGGAAGTCGCGCGGCTGTTCCTGGAGGTACTTCTCCATCGCCCCCTGCTGCCAGGCGCGCAGTTTCCCGGCGGTACCCCAGGGGGCACGGCCGGGAAAGGCGGGGGACAGGTGGTGCGAGGCGGAAGCGGCGGTGGTAGTCACGGTCTCCGTTGGGGTCGAGCGGCTCGGCTACGTATGACAACCGGCCACCCTACCGATGGCCCGGCGACGCCAACGCCCGGACCAGGCCGGGGCGGCCGGGGATGGGACTGAGGTCACACCGCCCTACTCGGCCAGACCCCTCAGCGCCTCGGAGATGGCCTTGACTTCGTCCATGCTGCCGGTCGCCACGTCGATGACCAGGCGCTCGGCCGCATCGATGTCGGGACGCAGCTGCACCTCGTTCAACGCCAGGAAGACGACACAGGACACCCAGGCCGTGCGCTTGTTCCCGTCGACGAAGGGGTGGTTGATGACCAGGGACTGCAGGAGCGCCGCCGCCTTGTCGAACAGGTCGACATAGGCCTCCTGCCCGAACATGGCGGCCGAAGGACGGTGCACGGCCGACTCCAGCAGACCCGCGTCCCGCACGGCGATGTCCTGGTCATCGACGGCGTCCGCGCCGATGGCCAGGACATCCTCGGCCGAGAGATAGACGTACGTCACTTCAGCCGCTCCAGCAGTTCGGCCCACTTGGCGGTCTGCTCCTTGGCGGCCTTGCGCACCAGCGTCTCGTGAGCCGTCCGGGCCAGGTAGTCGTCCACGGCTCTCAGCAGTATGGCGTGCATGCTGACCCCCTCTTCCTCGGCGCGCAGCCTGATTGCTTCCGTCTGGTCGTCGCGGAGACGCAGGTTCATAGCCATACCAAAACGGTACCACCAGGTGGGGCCACATTGGTACCACTCAGGAGGAGGGGGCCCGCAGCCGCGTCGTCACCCACACGCCCGCCAGGGCCACCGCCGCCATCGGGAGGAACACGGCGGCGAAGGCGGCCGGGTGGGAGCCGGTGGTCTGGGTCGCTCCGTGGGCCACCATGCCGCCGCCGAGGGCGGCGAAGGCGGCGCCGCCCGTGGCCAGGAGGAGGACGTTGGAGAGGCCGTCGGAGATCTGGAGCGCGGCGGAGTTGGCGCCGGCCTCCTCGGGGGCGGAGAGCTGGAGCAGCAGCACACTGGTGGAGGAGATCACCAGGCCCATCCCGAGGCAGCCGAAGGCCCAGGCGACGGCCGTCGCCCAGGCGGGCACCGCGGGGACCAGCACGCTCGGAGCCGCCGCGATGGCCCCCGCCACCAGCGCCATCCCGAGGGTCATCAGCCGCTCCCGGTGCGGCTCCAGTCGCGGCCGCGACTGGAGCCAGGAGCCCAGTGCCCAGGTCACGCCGCCCGCCGCGAGCGAGAACCCGGCGAGCGTGGGGCTGAGTCCCCGCTGGGTGACCAGCATCAGCGGGACGAAGGACTCCGCGGCGATGAAGGATCCGGCGGCGATGCCGCGCAGCAGCACCACCGAGGGCAGTCCGCGGGCCGCCCGCCACGTGCCGCGCGGGAGCAGCCCCAGCACCGCGGGGACGAGCAGCGCCAGGCCTGCCGCACCCGGCAGCAGGGAGATCCAGCGCAGGTCCTGGGCGGCGTACTGGAGCAGTCCGGCGCCGAAGGAGACCGCCAGGGCGAGCCGGATGCGGCGGCGGTCGAAGGAGGCCGGCGCGTCCGCGCCGTCGCCCACCGGACCGGACGCCAGGCGGCGTATCTGGGGCAGTGCGAGCGCCAGCGGGAATGCCACGAGCAGCGGGATGCCGAGGAACACCCACCGCCAGCCGAGGTGTTCGGTCACGGCGCCGGAGGCGAGCGGGCCGACGATCGAGGGCACCACCCAGCTCGCCGCGAACGCCGCCATGATCGCCGGACGCAGCCGCTCCGGGTAGGCCCGGCCGACGACGACGTACAGCGCGACGATCACCAGCCCGCCGCCGAGGCCCTGCACGGCCCGCCCCAGGATGAACAGCCACATCGTGCCCGCCGTCCCGGCGAGCAGCAGCCCGGCGGCGAAGGCGCTGATCCCCGTGGTCAGCGGTGCGAGCGGCCCGTGCCGGTCCGACCACTGGCCGGAGAGCACCATCGCGAACAGGCTGGTCGTGAAGAACCCCGAGAACGCGAACGCGTACAGCGACACCCCGTCCAGCTCGCGCGCCGCCACCGGCATCGCCGTGCCCACCGCCGTCGCCTCGAAGGCGATCAGCAGCACCACGGAGACGATCCCGATGCTCAGTGCCCGGTAGGGGCCGCTCAGCACGGTCTCGGCACGTTCGGTGGGCGGGGCGGGAGCGGGTCCGGGGACGTCGGGGGTCTCGGCGACCCCGGTGTCGCGGGGGTTCAGGGCGGTCATGACCGCCAGGGTAAGGGCCGCGGCAGGGCATTGCTCCTGTCGGAGGTCGGTCCGGTACCGGGACCTTGGTCGTACTCCCCCGCCGGCCGGACGGGGTTCATGAACGGCGTGCGGCAGTCCCGTTGCGGGCCCCTTGCGGGCCTCGGAATTCCTCGAGCGCCGCTGTCGGCCCGCCGTACGGTCGGCGTACCGGGTTCACGGCGCCGGGGCACCGAAGGACGCGCCCCGTCTCCGGCCCGGCCGTGTGCCCGAGCGGCCGAGGGGTTCGCCCGCAAAGCGAATGACGCGGGTTCGATTCCCGCCACGGCCTCTGAGCTGCGAGAACGCGGCTTCTAGCCCTGTGACTCCTGTCCGATACGGAGCTAAGTCCTTCGCTTGGTCTACTTGCGACGGACTTAGGCTCCCGATCACGAGGAGCCACGAGAGCACATGGCGAGTCAACAGCCAGCACGCAAGAGCGCGCTCCGAAGCGCTAGGCGCTCGGTCGTCGACGTCACAGACACTCAGACACAGACGCACGCACAGAGCGCCGTACATACGCTCAGGTCACCCGAGGACATCAGGACAGCGCTGCTCTCAGAGCTTGACTTGCATCTCAGCACGACCAACAACAAGCGCGGACGACCGTTCCAGCGGAAGACCATCAACGCGTACGTCAACGCGGGTAAGGCTCTGTCAGCCTGGATCGGAGCATCGCAGCACGTCAACGCGGCGGGTGTGGTAGTTGAGTCGTTCACCGACGTGGATGTCTCGACCGCCAACACGTTCTTCCGCTGGTGGTACGAGACCAAGGACGTACCCAAGAGCCAGGACGGGCAAGGCGGGTACACAGGCGGAGTCAGCACCCAGCAGAGGAACCTCCGCGCACTGTTCCTCTATCTCGCCGACGAGTACGACCACCCGAACCCGTACCTGGACCCGAAGTTCAACCGGTACGCAGCTCCGCAGCTCGGCAAGCCCAAGACACTGTCCGAGGAGTTCGTCCGGGACATCCTCTCTCTCACCGCGTGGGGACCCGAGCGCCGAGACTTCGAGAACACGCGGGACCATGCACTGTTCCGCGTACTCACGGAGGGCCTGAGGGCAGAGGAGATCCTGAACCTTCAGGTGGAGGACCTGGACCTGCCCAACAGCACGTTGGTCGTCGTGCCGCTCAAGGGTCAGCGCAACTCCACGGACGCGAGGCCCATCCCCTTGCAGCCCAGCACGGTCAAGGCACTGACGCGGTACCTACGTCTACGTGCCACACACCGCCGAGCAGACAGCGGTCATCGAGACTCCGCGTGGCTCTGGCTCGGGACACGGGGCGGGGGTCGTCTCGCGTACAAGGGCCTGTATCACCTGGTAAAGCGCCGCACGGGACAGGCCGGGTACGACCCGGACGAGGTCTCGCCCCACTCCTTCTGTCACACGTGGTGCCACGACCTGTTGGACGCGGGCGTGAGCGGAGAGAACGTCATGGCCATCCGAGGTTGGTCCTCGGCCTCGATGCTGCGTAGGTACGGAGCGGACCAAGCCTCACAACGGGCGATCAACGCGGTTCACCAGCTCGGAGACCGGTACCAGTAGCGCAAAGGGGTCGCTACTAACGACACATGCGCGGGACAGCACGGCTCAACTTTCGGCGAACTTTCACCGAGCATGGGTCGAGGGTGTGCGCAGTAAGCACACCGTCACGTGGCTCTGACCAGCGGCTAAGCACAGGCCGGCGAACACAGCCGAGGGCTGGTGTGGGACGTTCCACACCAGCCCTTCACTCGTCGCCCGTCACGAATGAGCCCATGCCTGGCGTGGTCACGAGCAGTCCTTCCGCGCGGAGAGCAGCCACGACCTTCCGGGCCGTCATCTTGGCTACGCCCCATTCACTCTGGATCCTCGACTCACTGATCAAGGTGTCGGGCGGATAGGTGCCGTCCTGGATTCGCTGCCTGATGACGTCGGCAATCTGCTGCCACCTCGGCCGTTTCGGGTCCCACTGCGGCTCTCCCATATCTGGACGCTACGTACGCATACACGGGCGGGCATGCCTAGGTAGGTCTATAGGGAGGCATAGACAGGCATAGACCGTCGTCGCTAGTGTGACGCGCACAACAGAAGACCCCCGCGACCGTGCGACCGGTCCGGGGGCGTGGCCCGCACTAGCAAGGAGTGCAGACGTGCGAACTCTACTGGCCCTGATCCTCTCGTGGCTCATGCCCGCTCAGGGCAAGCGCCGACGCCCGGCCGCTGGTACTCAGAAAGTGAGTACCAGCGAGGCGGCACCTATCCGGCGACTGATCATCACGAGCGACGCGCTGGGTGTGGGACGTCCCGTTCCATTCATCGAGGTCGACGGGTTGCCGCTCGTACGGCCCTACCTCGTCGCCCACGAGCGAGAGCAGGAGCGACGACGACAGCGGGACAGGCGACGCGCCGCCGTGCTGGCAACGCTCGGACAGGACTACCCGGCAGGAGTAGCGGCATGACCCAGCCCGAGCCTGACAGCAGGCTTCTCCGTCTCCTGCCGTGGAGCGATGACGACGGCAAGACGGCTCTCCTGTCGACCGACGGCACGGAGACGTACCTATCCCGTCTCGCGGACCGAGTCGAAGAACAGCAGATCGAGACGGCCGCCATCGTCCTGAAGCTGACTCAGCCGATGGTCGAGGACGGCGCGAAGAAGCTCACCGTGCCCGAACTCCGTTGGGCCGCGCGGCGACTCATCGAGAGCCTGACGGAGCTCCTGGTCATCGCTGAGAGCAGGGGTCAGCGCATCCCGCCGTACGCCGAGCCGGACGACGCCGACAAGTAGCCACCCGATACGGGAGCCCGCGCGATGGGGTACGCCGTCACGCGGGCTCTCTGGTGGCTCAGGCTCTGGCCAGCGCTTGATAACAGGTCGCCTAGGAATGCTGCCATTTCTCTCGGGACGGCACCCGTACTCCGAAAGTGTCGACCTGTCAGAAACACCACGACGACCCAAGGGGGAACCCGACATGACCGATAGCCCTACGCCTGTCACGCGCTTCGACCACTCCAACTGCGAGCACGAGAAGTCCAAGACCGCTCGGGCCAAGTGCCGGAAAGCCATGCGCGAGACCGAGGGCACGCCGAAAGACCCGGCGAAGAAGACGACGGCAAAGCCCGCTGCTCCCGCGAAGAAGAGCCCGACCCGCGCGACGCCTGCGAAGAAGTCGCCGACCAAGCCGACGGATGACGCGGCGAAGTAACGCACCACACCCAGCAGAGAGCCCGGCACTCGCGAGAGTGACCGGGCTCTCTCATGACTGACCAGCCGAGACGTGCTCGCCGGCACTCGCAGCCGCTGGTGTCAGACGTCAGCGGACGCTTTGACCATCCGGGACCGGAGCTGGACTCGGGCTCTTCAGCCGGGCTCGGACAAGCAACAGCACGATGATCACTGTGACTAGCTGGGTCGCAGAATCGAGCACTGCGCCAAGACGGTCGGCGCCAATCACGCAGCTAGCTACCGCGCTGAGCGCCAGCCATTGGATGTTGTCACTGGCCTCTGGAACAGTAGTCGTAGCGCCCAGGCTTCCATCCGGAAGCGAGGGGCCGTGGGTCGGGCAGGGCGTGTTCATGTTCCTCCTGGCTCTGGCGGGGCGCGCCCGTTCTCTCGTCAAAGTGCTTCGGGTGCGCCTCGCGGTCCTGTCTTGCTTGTCTTTTCTACGGCACGCACCTGACAAATGAGACGCCCGGCTCCACTTACACGTAGGCGAGTTGTCCCACGTGCCGTTTCACGTGGAACCTGCTCATCGTCAACAGCGCTGGCCAGCGGGGAAGTTAGCCGCTCAGCTCGTTGATAGTGGCACGCTCCCGCCCCATCCCCAATCCGGTTGCCCACAGGCCCTGTGCACAACGTCCGTGATTCTGGGGACACTTGACCCACAGCTGTGCGCAACCTGCGGGAGGGACCTGTGGATAGATGGCTACACCGCACGACACAGCCGCGCTGAACAGCACGTTTCCCCGCCCACCGGCTGTGCAAAAGAAAAACTTCCCAACCGGACCAAGATCCCTTCGACCCGTATACGAAAGTCCACGCAACAACACGGACAGTAATAGGCAGGCGCGCACTTCATCTATTACCTATGGATGGAATGGTGCAGCAGCATCCCTGCGAGGCTTGCCCGGTGGGCTCAGCGGCGCCAGCTTCCCAATCGCACCCCGGCGGCACTGCGTCGCTAGGGCACAGTGCGAGCGGAAGCCCTGTGCGCGCGTCTGGCGAGATCGGTCTCTCACCTGAGCGTTCTGACACTCACTCGCTCTACTGAGAGCCGAGAAGCGCGATTCTGTCGCCCTAACGCACATACAAGCTGAGCTTGTACGAACGCAGAGCGCGAGACGACTAAGCGGCGAGAGCTTCACTGGCTGGTGTGGTGCGTCCGTGCTGGATCGGGTCACACGCCCGGCACGCGCGATATCCCCGCGTGTCTATCCGGGTGTTCTCAGGGGTGAACTCGTGGCCCCGTAGGCAATGAGTCTTGGTTACGTTCTGGTTTCCGTACCAGCCTCGCGGGTGTCTGCCCTTGGCCGCGCAATCGCGGTTGTTGTCGCCCGCGTCTCCTATGAACAGGTGGCGGGGATTGCAACACGGCGGATTGTCGCAGGTGTGGCACACGAATATGTCCGGGTCCAGCACATCGCCGAGGGCGTATTCCACGAGCCAGCGGTGAGCCCGTTTCTTCCTGCCGTTCACCTGGAACTGCCCGTAACCCTTCTCGGTGCGGTGACCCGTCCACGGCCAACACGCATCCGGTCCAGCCGACATATCCACGTCGAACAGGAAGAGGAACAAGGCACCCATATATTGGTTCGTCATAGAACCACGTTACCCGTGATTCTGCGGCATTGCCCTAGCGGGTGCCTTCTCGACGACCAACATCCTGTTCGGGTCGGTTCTCGTGAGCCCTCGGGCCAATAAGCCGACGGCCGTCGAAGTCAAGACCAACCACCTTACGGCAGCGCGCAGCCCTGAATTAACCGGCCGAGCCCTGCTGTATCCGCCGGCGAGCCTTCTCGTAAAACTTGTTCGCCATTGGCGTATCCGTGGCCGTGGTACGTATGTAGTCGGCGCTTAGTTCCCGGGTTCTAGCTTCGAGAACCGCCAGGTCGGAAGCTTCAGTCATGAGACTGATCTCCGTGTCCGCCCGATGCTTAAGCGCGGTATAGGCACGGGCGGACGCGAGATGGTCAGCGGCTGCCTTCGGCGAACCAAGGAAGGCCGCGGTGGCCGCGACGGCTCCAGCAACGGCACCAAGCCCACTGAAGAACACTTGGGGGCCAACCTTGACCGCAACAAGGAAGCCGCATATCGCAGTTACGCAGGCCGGGATGAACACCATCAACCTCCCCCACTTCTCGGCACTCTTGGCTGCTTCGAAGTATCCCTGCGCAGTGTAGAGGCAATTGCCCCGGATGCGCTCAAGCTCCGACTTTATTCTCTCAAAGGGCGTTTCAGAAGTAGACATGGGGTCCAATCCGGGGCGGGCTTATGCGAGGGTCAGCAGCAAGGAAGTTACATAGCCATTCCATGCCGGAGAGGGAAGCTTTTATTTCGTTTCGGTAGCGGGTGGTGAGATAGCCAGCCTCATACAGTGCAACAAGTACGGCGCGCCGGATGGCACCACTGGTTTCTCCTTCGAAGCGGTGACGGAGCATCTGGGCCTCGGCAATGGACGCATGCTGTCCGATGTAGCGAGCGGCGAACTCACGTGCATAGTCATCCCGGTTACGGTCACCGAGCATGGACCATGCCGCTTCTTTCACACGTTCATCCTTGACATCCATGGCAATGAAGTAGCGCAGGATACGCTGTTCGATCAACGGATACGAGGCACTGCGACTGGAAGAAAGGAACCGAGCCAGGGCGCTCTCAATTTCGCAGGTTCTACTCTTAGCCGCGTTAAGGTACTTGAATACGTGCGTGATGGCGTGTGGGAGGCGCGGAAGATTTTCCAAACACCAGCCGACAGCACGATCATCTTTCATCATGCGAAGCTGGCCAAGAACAAAGCGAACCTGGTTTCCGTTGAACTTCCCCTCTTTGGCGATATCTTCGAAGTAGGCTACGAGTCCTTCCCTAGCCCGGGGGCGCCCGTACTTGATGCCTCGCGACAGCGAATCATGCCGGATATCGGTTTCCTGCTTAATGGCGTCCTGCGGATCAAGGATAAAAGTCTTAGCGGAGGAGACAGCAAGCCTCCGCGAGCGGAGCTGACTGTTCACACCTAGAAAGAGATCACGAAGTTCACTCCAGTCTCGATGGAATACCTTTATGTCATCGGAGTAACGCAGGAACCGGGCGCCGTTGTGATCCAGGTAGGAATCGACAGGGTTTAAGTAGAGATTAGCAAGTATGCCGGACGAATCCGGCCCTTGAGGCAGGCCCCAAGCATGGTTGATAGTCTGAAACCGGGTAAGGAAGTCCATGATGTGACTAACTGGCCGGCGGTCGCCCCCGAGGGCCTCTAAGTCATCTCCGAGAATAGCCACGTCGATGTGCTCATAGAAAGCCGCGATGTCTATGTAGGCCACCCTGAGCGAAGCGTCAGATCGGATAGCCTTTAGCGACTTTCGCCGATAAGAGGTCCAGTTAGGCCACCACCCAATGGGCTCACCCTTGTAGTGGTCCCAGCGATAACTTGAGACGTTGGGGTGAAGTTGGCGATCAATCTGATGAGCGACAGTGAAGACAAGAGCGTCGTAAATGAGTCGGTCTCGCGTGGAAAAGCGGGCTAGTGGCCGCACAGCTAAATCGGTCTTGGGGAAGTTAATGATACTGGTGCTGTCCGGACCACAGTCACCGCTTCGGATGACCTGCACCAGCATGTCACGATAGCCACGTTCCCACTGGTGTTTGACGTCCTGGTACCCGATTACATCGGGTACCTCTGATTCGTCTTCTCCCGCTATCAACAGTTCTTTGGCTTTGGTGAGCCTGTCGCGAAGGTCCATCGTCCCCCTTTGTCCGATGAAGACACCCCGCCCAAGATGCTATCTGGACATGGACCGAACCAAGGTGCGCTCTGCGCCAGTTGTGACCAGGCTCCCAACAACCGGCGATGGCGCAGGCGCAGGCGGCGAAACGCCAGACCAAGTGGCCGCAGTGATCGTCAGCGACAGCATGCCTCGAACGACCAATCGTGAGGGCTGGACTGGGCCACTTGAGAAAGGTCTCCCCTGGCTCGCCTGGCTGCTGTCACCCCTCGTCTACAACGTGTCGCCCCAGAGCCGCCATGCGGCGCAGGCCAGTTGGTGTGACGCGAGCGTCAGTCCGCCCTTGAGTCGCACCACACCAGCCCGCTCACCTGACCGCGGATCAACTCTGCTCACTTCTCGGGCCTCGTCTCGTCGCTCTGATGAGTCAGTGCCGGCGAGCACTCAGAGGAGCCGAGAGCGACGCTCAGAGCGTTCTAGGACGTGCTCTCGCTCTCGTCGCTCTGTGCGTCGTCGCTCATGATGCTAAGCAGGGCCATTCGCCACGTCCGGCACCTCCGCCGATCGTTCTTGGTCTTCGGGTGATCGCATTCCGCGTGGCTCGTTTCCCGCTTCTCGACCTTCTCGGGAACCTCCCTCTTGCCGTACCGGCATGCGGAGCGCCCGGCCTTCGTAGCCGGGTGATCACAGACCTCGTGGCTCGTGTACTTCCTGGCCATCACTTCTCCTCTGTGTCGAGACGTTCGGGCGTGCGCGCTCAGTCGTTGCTGTCCTCGTTGAGAATTTCGCGCTCCCTCTCCGCCAGCTCCTCGAACAGGTCCAGGAGGACCTCATAAGCGAGGGTGGCCCAGGTGGTCCTCCGGATCTTCGCGTCCTCCAGTTCTTCCCGCTCGTCCTGGCAGTCGGCGCACAGGCCCGTCATCTTCCACTCGGCGATGTACTCCTCCGGGTCGTCGATGGGGAGGGAGTGGCGCAGGCTGCCGTCCGCGTTGAATACGGGCAGTCCGCAGCCGACGGGTTCGAGGAGACAACGGCCTTCACTGACAGCGTCCGCGACGGATTCGCCGGTCAATGTGGCGGTGAGCTGGTCGAGCGATACGAAATCGGCCATGACTTCTCCCTGGTGGGTGTGGTGCATTTGCTGACGTCGAGAACGCTAGATCTCTGACACAACGCCTGAAAATGCCTGAGCGCGGTGAATAGGCCCGCCGACGTCACACTAAAGAGCTAATCAATGGGTGAGCGTGGCCAAGCGCGCACAGCCCACCTAACGGGACCCACTTATGGGTCATTCTCGGGCGATTACTGGGCATAGCGGTCCGCGCATAGCCCGTTGGGTTGATTTACGGACCACTCCGGAGAGCGATCACCCCAGGTCACGGAGTCGCATGTAGCGGATACTTTTCACGCGATTACTGGGCGTAGCGGGACAGGATTGTGCTCGCCCACACGGTCGTGCAATCTTCCACACCAGCCGAGAAGTGCTCGGCGGTTCGGGGCTAGTCCCCGGTAAAGGAGGCGCATTGGCCAGGCTGATTGACGCGGGATGGTGGGATCAATTCGAGAGGGGCGGCAAAATCCCTCTGGACGAGTGGCCCACGATCGCCGAGAGCGACTCGTGGGACGAGTGGATGAAGGGCGGAACGTGGGTCGCAAAGAAGGGTGAGGACTTCACCGACTCGGTGGAGGAGTTTGGCAATGAGACGTGGCGTCGGGCCACGGCTGCGAAGCTAGCCCTGGATAATATGTGGTGGCGTTCGAAGGCGATCTTCCGGTTCCGCTACTTCCCGGCCTCCCCGGGCCCGAAGAAGGAGAAGATCCTGAACTTCTCGAAGCCGCTACCCGCTCATGATGAGGAGACCGGGGAATACCTGGGCTACTGGTTGATGCCGAACGGTACGCGGATTGAGTTGCCCGCCGGTGTCTCACTCACGATGGACGACCTGTCATGAGCCCGCGCTATCTCGACTTCTCCAAGCCCCTGCCCGTGCACGACGAGGAGACCGGGGAGTACCTCGGCTACTGGATGGGGCCGGACGGCGAGAAGGTCAAGGAGCCTTCGCGCTTCTTCCCGCCCAAGCCCACGGGCGGCCTGGACGAGAATCACTTTCTCGACCTCATGGAGTGGCGACAGCGCCGAAGCGCTGAGGGGGCGCTAGGACGCCTGCAAGTGTTCGCTAATCGAGTTCGTCACGGCATGCCCATCTGGCGCCTAAAGCAGCGCTAGAGAGCGCCAAACGCATATCGAGAGCGCACACGAGACGTACGCGCGCACGTTGATTCACGAGAAACCCCGTGCTGACATCTGGTACGGGGTTTCCTCATGCGCGGACTTCGCGCTTTGTATGAATCTACGAACTTCCAAATCCGCCTATGGGTATTGAGCCTCATGTCGTTTTGGCACACGGATCTCCGCAAGAGAACATTGTCTTACGGAACTCCGCTAAGCGAGAGAGGTTTGTAATGGATAACAGCAAGCGGTCGCGTCGGCTTATCAGCCATGCCGACTGCGATCACGAGAACACCCGGTACGCGCGTTGGAAGTGCCGCGCTCCGCACCGTCACGCCGACTGCACCCACAAGCAGAACACCGTGGGGTGGATGGAGTGCGAGAGGGCGATGGACCACAGCAACTGTGACCACCCCAAGAGCCTCCAGGAGTTCAACAAGTGCTTCAAGGCCGCCAAGAAGGCCGCCGATTAATCACCTGCCAGGAACCGAGAGAGGAAACGATGAGCCATGAGTACCGCGACACTGCCACCATTCAAGGTATACCGCCGCCACCACTGCGAGCGGCAGCACAGGACCTACGAGACATTCGCCCGGTGCGTGTGGAAGAACACCATCTGGGTGCGTCCCTTCGAGATGGGAACGCACCTGCCCTATGCGCTGGTATCCGACTGTCAGAAGCCGTACCTGTACGGCGACCAGCGCACGGTAAGCCTCTGGGCCTCTCGGGAGAGCGCGGAGCGACAGAGGGAGTGGATCGACCGCACGGGATGCGGTGGAGGCTGCTACCGAGACCACGAGGTCATCAGGCTGGAAATGCAGCCATGAGAAAGGCCCGCTTTGTGAGGAAGCGGGCCTTCTCTGAGTACAAACAACCAGGCATTTAGGAGACTAACATGCAGAATTCCGCGCGGAAAAACGTCGCAACGACCGAGCCCGTCATTCCCGACATGGACGCCCGTGCGAGTCACGCCCAGCGTTTCCTCTCGTGGACGTTCGGAACCAAGGGGGGTGAGTGGGTTCGTGTTGCCACCTCGGAACCGGGTAACCCCAAGAGCTTCCGATCCTGGGCCATCCAGCTCCCGAACCTCCGTGGGATGGGAGCCAACCTCGGAGTGATCGAGGAGTTCCTGGAGCTGAGCGAGACCCACAACGTGTTCATCTGCTCGGCCCTGTTCGACGGCGAGGGCATCAAGGCCGAGAACGTCACGGGCGGCCGTGTGGCGTGGGTAGACATCGACCCGCCCCGTCTCAAGGACAAGAGCATCGACCGGGGCCGTCTGCCCGCTCACATGCGCTGGCTCAAGAGCACCAAGCAGGAACTCCGCAACCTCGGGGCCAAGATCGTCAACTCCGGTTCTCCCGGCGGCGTTCACGTTCGCATCAAGCTGTCCCGAATGGTCTCTCGGGACGAGCTACGGGCGATCAACTGGCTCCTTGCACAGAAGTACAAGGGCGACAGTAAGCACTCCTCCGAATCGCTCCTGAGGCTCCCGGGCACGCTGAACCACAAGAGCGACCCGCCTACGTACGTCGCACCCGAGGTCGGCCTCGTGGCACGAGGCGCGCCGCAGCAGTGGAGCCCGGAGGAACTGGTTGCCAAGCTGGACCCGGAAGTCTCCCTCGCGGGGCTGGTCAAGGAGCTGTCCACACCCATCATCGAGGCGAGCGGGGAGGGTGAGCCGTACGCCTACGAGTCCAACCTCTACGCGAACGTCCGCCACAACATCGAGGACGTGAACGCCCGCTTCCAGCAGGGCAACTATCCCCACCGACACAAGGCCACCAAGGGCATCGTCAAGGACTGCATGGCAGCCGGCCTCTCTCTCGGGAACGCCATCTATGCCGCCCAGCACTGCGAACCGCTGCTGGACAAGGCGGCCGACGAGTACGGCTACACCATCATGCGGGACGTGCCTCGGGTGTGGGTCAAGGAGAGCGTTGGCCTCCGAGTCGCCAGGGAGAAGGCGCGCAAGCTAACGGAGGACAGCGACACGGCCCCTGATGCGCCCGAGAGCACCGAACGAGCGGCGCGTCTGGAGACTGTCCCGCGGTTCCCTCTGGACGCGCTCACGGGAGATCTGAGGCGCTATGTGCTCGCGGTCGCCAAGTCGTACCAGGTGCCGCCCGAGTACGTGGCGGGCATGTGTTACGTGGCTCTCTCGATCGCGACCAGCCGGGCCTACCGGGTCCACAAGAGCGCGGACTGGACCGAGCCTCTGGTCATCTGGTTCATGTTCCTGGCCGGTCCCAGCACGCGGAAGTCTCCGGCGATGGATGAGGTCATGCGTCCCATCCGCAAGGAGGAGGAGCGCCGTAGGGACCTGCACCGCCAGACGGAGTTCATCCGTAACCGTCAGGGGAAGATCGCCAAGAAGGCGCTGGAGGACTTGGAGAAGGGTGGGACCAGCGGTGTCACCCTGAACCCCTCGGGAGAGCTGAGCGAGGCTGATCGGAAGTTCATCGCCCAGCTTGAGGCAGACGTGCGAGAGGCCAACAAGCCCGCGCCCACGATGATCGCCAGTGACGCAACTATCCAGCAGCTCGGTGCAGACATGGCCGCCAACGGCGGGATGATGGCCGTGATCGATGACGAGTCGGTCTACCTGCGCAACCTGGCGGGTCTGTACTCGGGCGGTAAGACCGAGGTCAGCGGGGCCAACAAGGCGTATCAGGAAGGAAGCTGGGAGATCAGCCGACGCGGTGGGTCGCTCACCGTGCGGAAGGCGTTCATGCCCACCTGCATCGCAGCTCAGCCTGACGTGGTGTCCGAGATCGTCGCCAAGTCCCCCACTCTCGTCAGTTCGGGCTTTATGGCTCGCTTCCTGCTGTGCATGCCCGCCCCCCGTAAGAAGGGCGATTACGACGCTCGGCAGGAGTACGACGTCCCCCGCGAACTCAAGACGTGGTGGAACCAGATCCTCATCCGCATCATGCGGGACGCCGAGCAGGCGCAGGGCTCGGGCCGACAGACGCGGATCGAGATGGAGCCGGGAGCCAAGGAGGTTTTCGCGGACTTCCTCGACCGCGTGCACAACGGCCTGATGTTCGAGCCTCACTACTCCCACACCCAAGACAATCTCGGGAAGCTGCCGGGCGTGGCGCTCCGCCTCGCGGGTCAGGCTGCTGTCCTGGATGGGGAGTCGGAGATCACGCGGGACAACATGGAGCGCGCGGTCAAGGTGGCGGAATACTTCGCGGCGCAGGCTGCCCGGGTGCTCTCGTACTTCCAGGCGAACGGGGCGCGTAAGGCTGTGGCGGCGCAGCTTCCCGAGGTTCAGAACGAGTGGGTGGTGAAGATCGCCGCGCTGGCTCGCAAGCGGGCCGCTCTGCGAGAGGACGCGTTCACCAAGTCGCAGTTCCACCAGGCGGTCAAGAAGCACCTACGGGGTACGCCGTACCTTCGGGCGGAGACGTTCTACAAGGAGATGTGGCCGCTCCTGGAAGACGCGGATGTGGTCGCGATCGTGGACGAGGAAGGCCGCGCGCCCAAGTACCAGCTCAAGGGTGCGTGACCTGCGGTGATGTGCTCGCCGGCATAGCGTGCCGACTGGGCGGGGATGAGATGCGCGGGCGTCTCGTCTCCGCCTTCGTCGTGGTTGCCGCGCTGTCAGGTCGAGCGGCGAACCTAGTTCTTAGACCTAAGTTAGAACCTAAGTCGAAACACGTCCTCACCTGCGGAAACGTCGTTTCTTAGGTCTAGGTTCTTAGGTCTGAGTGAGAGCGCTCGTTCGGAGTTCTGTACCCTCTCGCGCGTTTAATAATAAATGGGTAGTTTATAATAGAGAGAGATAGAATGTCTGTTTCAAGGCTCCGAGAGTGAGAGCGGGAGAGCGAACCTCGAAACAGACATCTCGTGACGCATCTCCGTTTCGACGCTCTTACTTAGACCTAGAAACCTAGACCTGACTAACTACGTTTCAGCACGTCACGGGACATTTTCTGTTAGGTCTGAACTCAGGTCTAAGAACTAGGTTCGTCGTCTGGCTAGCCCGCCTCGTGCGCGCGAGGGTGAGCGCGAGCAGGACGACGAGTGGGCGCAGCACAAACGGAGGGTGTGGGAGAGCAACACGGGCAGAGGCGAGAGCGCGTGTCACGTGGGGAAGATATCGCCACAAAGCGGCACTACCAGGGTTGGGAGCACAACGAGGCTGCACAGGTGGGTGTGGTGCAGGTCCGTCCTCCGGCCAGGGTCGGACCAGGGTCGAGCCGTCCTGGATCCTATAAAAAAGTTCGGTGACCGAACTTCTTTCACTGCGGTGCCGGGACGGGTCTGCGCTGCTGGGTGTGGCACGTATCTGTCCTCTGGCCTGGGTCGCATCCCTATCTTAGAATCCTAAAAAAGTTCGCCGAAACGGCTGTCCACGTCTCGCAGAACCGACAGGAGTGCGCTCGACGGCCTGACCCTTTTCGAAACGGCAGAGGCATACTCCGTAGTAGCCATACCGCCCGTTTCAGGCTGGCCGTAGGCTCGTTAGGTCATTCGCTAGAGCCATTGGACGCGATTGACCCAGGCTGTGCCACCGCTCTAAGCTGCGCGTTTGTCACAGAGCTAGGAGCCGCTGCTCCAGTTAACTGCAAAGCGAATGACGCGGGTTCGATTCCCGCCACGGCCTCCATCTTCCTTCCCCCGTTTTGCTCGTCTCACGTCTCTCACGTCGTCCTGACGAACGGGAGCACAACCCCGGGCGGCCTCCGGTTGTCCA
This sequence comes from Streptomyces sp. NPDC050388, assembly GCF_040655635.1. Taxonomy (NCBI): domain Bacteria; kingdom Bacillati; phylum Actinomycetota; class Actinomycetes; order Kitasatosporales; family Streptomycetaceae; genus Streptomyces; species Streptomyces sp. NPDC050388. Next base: position 62,540 of record NZ_JBFAKH010000013.1, on the reverse strand, counting down.
GGACATGTCCGGGCGATCGGTGCCCGGTCTTCCCGTGCCTTCCTGTTCGACTTCTACGAGGAGACAACCGTGCGCCAGCGCGTCCGCCCCTCGGCCGCCCTCGTGGCCGCCGTCGGCATCGCCGTCGCCGTTCCCGCCGTCGCCGCGCCCCCGGCGGCCGCCGAGGAGACCGGGCCCGACCTGGTGGTCTCGGCCCTGCCGCGCACCGCTCCCGCGCCCGGCGCAACGTACGAGGAGTCCGTCACGATCACCAACCGGGGAACGGCGGCCGCGGACGGCGTCACCTTCCGGATACGGCTGACCCGTGGCCTCGACTTCCCCGAGCCGGTCGAGGGCTGCACCTACTCCACCGTCGGCGACCGGGTCCGGCAGGCGCTGTGCGCGCTCGACACGGTCGTCGGGCCCGGCGCCTCCGTCACCACGCCCGTGCGGTTCGAGGCGCTGCCCAAGGCGCTGATGGAGGCCGTCGAGTACGGCACCGGACCCACCGGCGAGGCGCCGGGTGAGGGGTTCACCGACAGCTACCGGCGGCTGACGCTGACCGCGGACAACACGGCCGACCTCGTCGCGGTCGGTGAGTGGACCGAGGCGCTCCCCGGCGGCAGCCAGTCGTTCACGGTCGGTCTCCGCAACGACGGCCCCGGCTGGGTCCAGGTCCAGGACAGCGACGACCAGCCGGCGCTGCTGGTCACGATCCCGTCCGACACGGTCGCCACCGGGGTCCCCGAGGGCTGCGCGCCGTTCGGAGTCGACGGCCCGAGCGGACCGCCGGTGCCGGGCAGGCCCCGGTACGTCTGCTGGCCCGCCGACGGCACCCTCGAGGTCGGTCAGTCGCTCTCCTACACCTTCTCGGTGAGGATCGACAAGGACGCCCGGAACCCCAGGGGCGAGGTGAAGGCGACCTCCGTGTACGACATCGCCCCCGAGTACGACAAGAACCACGCCAACAACACGGACCTGATCCGCATCGACCTGCCCACCGACAACGAACCCGGCCCGAGCCCGTCGGACGGTACCGCCGGAGGCTCCGGCAGCGGCGGCGGCGCGGGAGACGACGGCGGCTCCGGCACCGGCGGGAGCGGCAATGCCCCGCAGGGACAGGCCGTCGGCGGCTCGGGCGCCTCGGACTCCGCGTCGGGCACCCCGACCGCGGCCGGCGTCTCCCCCGGCGGCGACCTGGCGCACACCGGCTCGGACGGTGCCCCGCTGCTCGCCGCCGCGGCGGCCGGCGCCGCGGCGCTCGGCGGTCTCCTGGTCGTGGCCGTACGGCGCCGCAGGGCCGCCGGGTCCTCGTGAGGGTCACCTCAGGGTCCAAGGTCGAGCCACCGGTCGACGGAGGGCCGTGCTGATGGGGGAGCCGGCCGCACGAACGGGCCTGTCCAGGGACACCGTCCGGTTCTACGAGAAGCTCGGCCTCGTAACGAGCCGTCGGCTGCCCAGCGGCTACCGCGGCTTCGCGCCCGAGACGGTGGTCCGGCTGCAGTACGTCCGCACCGCGCAGACGCTCGGGTTCTCCCTGGCGGAGATCGCACGGCACGGTGAGGAACTGCGCGGCGCCCCGAACACCGCGCAGGCGCTGTCCGCGCTGTCCGCGGAGAAGATCCGGGTCGTCGACGCACGGATGGCGGAACTCACCGCCCTGCGCGCCGAACTCACCGCGCGCGTCGGCACCGGATGCCCGCTGCGGGCGGGCGGCTGAGGCGAGCGGGGCTCAGAGCGCTCCGCCCGCTTCGTCCTGGAACAGCTCCGTCCAGTAGTGCCAGTCCGCGTCGGTCGTGGCGCCCGTGGGGTCGACGGCGGACAGGACCTGGATCATCGTCATGGCCAGCTGGTCGTACGTCTCGCTGGTCAGCGCGTGGCCCGACTCCTCGTCGATGGCGTGCTCGCGGTGCAGCAGCCAGAGGGTGAAGGCGAGGGTCGAGAGGTCCGTGTTGAGCGGGTACAGGGCGGAGTCCGGCTCGCTCCAGTTCAGGACCGCGCCGGTGGCGCCGTCGACGACCAGGCTGTTGTCCTCGACGAGATGGCCGAGGCGTATGAGGCGGTCGGCGTGGGCGGGGAGGCGGTCGGACGGGAACCCGCCCACGCCGTCGGCGTAGTACTCCGTGAGGGTGCACAGCGGCAGGTCGGTGTCCAGCTGGAACAGGAAGCCGTCCTCGGGCAGGCCCGTCTCGCACAGGAAGCGTCGGGTCGGACCGTGCGTCAGCGTCGCGGGGAAGTCGACCTCCTCGAAGCGGACCACACCGCCCCGGCCGAACTCCTGGTCCAGCAGGCGCACCGGGAGGTCCAGGGCGAGCCCCGAGGCCGTGCCCGGGCCCGCCACCAGGGCCAGCGGCCGGATCAGCGCGGCCATCCGCCACAGCGGGGCCGGCTCGCCGTCCGCGCCCTCCTCGAACACCGCGAGCAGCTGCCGCGAGGCCTCGGCGACCGCCTTCGTGCCGTAGCGGCCCGCGTAGGAGGCGAACTGGCCGCGCAGCCCCGCCAGTTCGTCCGTGGCGGCGGCGAACCGCACCAGGGTCGGCAGCGACGGGGCGAGCGGGCGGATGTCCATCAGATCGGGGCGGTCGTGGCGGTCGTGGAAGAAGTACGTCGTCGAGACCTCGCCGGTGGTCCCGTCCAGCAGGACCGACTCGGTCTCCGTACCGGCCGGACCGAGCAATCCGCCGATGACCAACTGGTCCCGCAGCTCCGCGGAGAGCCGGCCGCCCGCGTCCCCCGCGCCGCCCGTCGAGCCGGCGACGGTGCGCAGGCCCTCGGTCCGCAGCCGCGCGAAACTGAACAGGCCGCTGTCGCACGGCAGTCCGGGGCCGGTCAGCCAGCGGCGCGTGGACGCGTGCGTGACGAACGGATCGAGGGCGTCCTCGGTCAGGGTGATCGCTGCCGCGACGGCCACGACATCTGTGGCAACGGTGTCGATCGTGCTCATGGCTCCCCCGCGCATTCGTGTGCTCAGTCCCGTGTCCCGTGGTCCGCCGCTCCGGGCGGCCGCGCCCCGCCCGGGCAGGAGGGACCCCCGCGCCTTCGGGCCGGCAGCCGTCCCCCATCACTCGGAACACTACGCGCCACCACTGACAACGCCCCGGCCCGGGAACGGACGGGTCGGCGGACGGGCGGGTGGACGGGTGAACGAACAGGTGGACGGGCCGGCAAGCTGACAGGTGGTCGCCCACGGATATGGACGCCCCCACCACACAAGACGCGCGAACACCCCCGCGCGTTGCCTTCGCGCGCGCATCAACCTGAAACGTTCTCCGGCCGCCCGTGCCGGCCGTCGTCGGCGGCCGCCGTCAGCCGCCGGTCACCACCGCGGCCTGGGGGCGGATCGGCAGGCGGTTGACCGGGCGGCCGGTGGCGGCCCGGACGGCGGAGGCGATGGCCGCCGGGGAGGTGACCACCGGCACCGCGCTGACCGCCTTCGCGCCGAAGGGCGCGACCACGTCCCGCTCCTCCAAGAGCTTCACGATCCGGATGTCGGGTGCGTCCAGGGCGGTCGGGAGGGCGTAGCCGGTGAGGTCGGGGTGGCGGATCAGGCCGCGGGGCGTGCGCAGGTTCTCGGTGAGCGCGGCGCCCAGGCCCTGGGTCACCCCCGCCTCGATCCGGGCGGCCAGCTGAGCCGGGTTCAGCACCCGGCCCACGTCCTGGGCGACGGCCAGCTCCACGACCCGTACCGAGCCGATCTCGATGTCGACGTCGACCACCGCGCGGATCGCGCAGAAGGACATCCCGACGAAGGCGTCCCCCTGGCCGGAGTCGTCCAGGGGTTCCGTGGGGTGCGGACGGCACTGGGCGGTGGCCCACAGTTCCTTGCCCTCCAGGGCCTCCGCGACGGTCGTCGACAGCACCCCGTCGTACGAGGTGATCCTGCCGTCGGTGATCTGGAGCAGCTCGGCGGACATGCCGAACTTGTGGGCCAGGGGCTGGAGGAGCTGGGTGCGGACCATCTTCGCCGCGCGCTCCACCGCACCGCCCGACACCCAGGTGTGCCGGCCGCGGCAGCCCGCGCCCGCCGGGGGCTGGTCGGTGTCCACGGGAGCCACCCGCACCTCGTCGACGCCGAGGACCTCCTGGACGATCTGCCGGGCCAGTGTGGTGAAGCCCTGTCCGGTCTCGACGGCCGCGCACAGCACCGTCGCCACGCCGTCCTGGACCTTCACGGTGGCCGTGGACACCTCGTCCGCACCCTCGCCGCCGAGCATGTGCACCATGCCGAGGCCGTAGCCCACACCGCGGCGCACCGCGCCCGGCTCCCCGGCGCCCTCGAGGCCGCCGGGCAGCAGCCACTCCTCCGCGGGGGTGTCCTTGGGCAGCGGCGGCAGCGGGAAGTCCTTCACCGCTTCGAGGAGTTCGGCGACCGGGGCGGGGCAGGTCACGGTCTGGCCGGTGGGCAGCACGTCGCCGGTCGCCATGACGTTGCGCAGGCGCAACTCGGCCGGGTCGAGGCCGAGTTTCTTGGCCAGCTTGTCCATCTGCGCCTCGTGGGCGGCGCACACCTGCAGGGCGCCCTCGCCGCGCACATGGCCGGAGGGCGGGTTGTTGGTGCGGACCGCCCAGCCCTCGATGAAGGCGTTCGGGACGACGTAGGGGCCGCAGGCGAAGGCGACGGCGGCGGCCAGGGCCTCCGAGGACGTGTCGGCGTAGGCGCCCGCGTCGAGCAGGATCTGCGCCTCGACCTTCACCAGTTTGCCCTCGGCGTCGGCGTGGTGGCGGTAGCGCAGCAGGGTGGGGTGCCGGTGGGCGTGGCCGAGGAAGGACTCCTCGCGCGTGGCGGTGAGTTTGACCGGGCAGCCGGTCCTCAGCGCCAGCAGGCCGAGCGGCAGCTGGAAGCTCTGGTCCTCGCGGTCGGCGACGGCGCCGGGCACACCGGTGACGACGACCTTGACGCGGTCGGGTTCCAGGCCGAACGCGGCAGCGGCGGTGTCCCGGTCGCCGTGCGGGTCGGTGGAGGCCAGGTACAGCTCGACGCCCCCGTCGGGGCGGGGTACGGCGAGTCCGGCCTCGGCGCCGATGGGGGCGGGGTCCTGGCGGCCGATGCGGTACAGGCCCTCGACGACGAGGTCACCGACCGCGTCCGGGTCGCCGTGGCGCAGCGGGATGTGCCGGATCAGGTTGCCGGCGGGGTGCAACGGCTCGGCCTCGAAGGCCTGTTCCGGGTCGATCACCGGGTCGAGCACCTCGTACTCGACGATGACGGCGGCGGCGGCCAGCCGCGCGGTGTCCGGGTGGTCGGCGGCCACGGCGGCGATGGCCTCGCCGTGGTGGCGTACGACGTCGGAGGCGAAGACCGGGCGGTCGGCGCGGCCACGGCCGTACAGCGGGTCGCCCGGGACGTCCTCGTGGGTGACGACGGCGCGCACCCCGGGCATCTCGCGCGCGTGGGTGGTGTCGATGGACACGATGCGCGCGTGCGGGTGGGGCGAGCGCAACACGGCCGCCCACAACAGGCCCTCGGCCCACAGGTCGGCGGCGTACGGGAAGGTGCCCTCGGTCTTCGCGCGGGTGTCCGCGGCCGGCAGGGAGGTGCCCAGTCCGTGCGGGACCGGTTCCGCACGGGGGGCGTCCTCCGCGGCCCGTGCGGCCTGCACGGTGGCGGCTTCGTTGCTCACGCCTGGCCTCCGTCCTGGCCGTGGGGCCGGTCGTGCGGTCCGGGGGGCGGGAACGCGGCGGGGTTGACGCCGCCGGCGCCCGGTCCGGCCTGGTGCGGGATGCGGGGCTCGCCCGGGTCCGTGCCCGGGTCCGGGTCCGGGTCGGATTCGGTGTGCTCGGCGTGCTCGGTGTACTCGGCGTGCGCCTCGCGTTCGGCGACGACCTCCTGGACCGCCTCCACCACGCCCCGGTAGCCGGAGCAGCGGCACAGGTTGCCGCACAGCGCCTGGCGGGTCTCCAGCCGGCTGGGCGCCGGGTTGCCCTCCAGCAGGTCGTGCACGGTCATCGCCATGCCCGGCACGCAGAAGCCGCACTGCACCGCGCCGCACCGCGCGAGTGCCCGCTGCACGTCCGACGGCTGCCCGTCCTGGGCGAGGCCCTCGACGGTACGGACCTCACTGCCGGCCGTGGTGACGGCCGGGACCAGGCAGGACGCCACGAGCCGTCCGTCGACCTGCACGTTGCAGGCCCCGCACTCGCCCTGCGAGCAGCCGTCCTTGGCACCGGCGAGCCCGAGGCGCTCACGCAGCACGTAGAGCAGCGACTCGCCGATCCAGGCGTCGGTGACGGGCCGGTCGGTGCCGTTGACACTCAGCACGTAGGTGGCGAGGGGGTGGTCGTCGTGCGCGGCGCCGGGGAGCGGTTCGGGTCCGGCTGACGAGCCGTCCGGCGCGGGGGGCACAGGGGGCTCCGACGCCTCCGGGACGCCCGGACCGGCCGGGTCCTCCGCGGTGTTCCCGCTGTCCGGTGCGGCCTCGGGGACGGTGGGCGGCGCGGGGGCGGCGGGCGGAGCGGACGTGTCGTCACCGGCGGGGCGTTCCGGGGCTTCCCGGGCTCCGTGAGGGTCTTCGGGGCTCCGGACGTCCTCGGGTGCCCCGGCGGGTTCTCCGGGCCCGGGAGCGGGCCGTACGGCGCCCTCCGTGCCCGGTTGCGGGTGCTCGCGGAGCTCCGGGGCGGACGGCGTCCCGGCCGCCTCCGGGTAAGCCTCCGGCTCGGCCCGCCAGTGGGGCTCGGCGACGGTCGGCTGCGGCAGGCCGGTCGACCGGGGCCCGGCGGGTGACGGCGCCGCGGAGGCGGACTGCCCCGGCGCGGGCGCGCCCTGGCCGTGCTCCGCTCGCCAGTCGGGTTCCGGGCCGTCCTGCTCCCGGCCGGAACCGGGCTCGGACCCGGTCTCGGGGTGGCTCGGGTCCACGCCCGGCACGCCGGGTCCCCACGGCTGTCCGATGGACTGCGTGGCCCAGGGCGCGGGGGCGCCGCCCGGAAGGGTGGCGGGCGGGGTGACCGGTGGGGTGGCGCCCCACTGCTCGGCCAGGGCGGAGGTGGTGAACTCGCCGGACTCGTCCGGGAGATCGCCCTCGGCCACGGGGATCGACCACTGGCCGGTCACGTCGGAACCCGGCGCCGGGTTCCCGGCGGCGGGCGGCTCCTCGAAGGCCCACTGCCCGGAGGCCCCGGGGTCGTACGTGAACCGGTCCTGCCCGCTGTGCCCCTGCGCGGCCCCCGCCCCGGGACCGCCCTGCCTTGACTGGTCGGCCTGCCCGGACTGGTCGGCCTGCGGGTCGTACGGGGACTGCGGGTCGTACGGGGCGTGCCACTGGGTGCCGTCGGCGGGCGCGCCCGGCACGGCGGCGCCCGGCACCGCCCAGCCGCCGGCGGCCGCCGGGTCGGTGCCCGAGGTGGCGGGGGTGACGGTGATCGGCGGCGGCACATAGCCGTGGCCGGGCGCGGCGAGCGGGCTCTCCATCGAGTCCAGCAGGGCGTCGATGCCCCCCTCGGGGAGGTTCACGAAGGCCGTGGCGCCGTCGTCGTAGTCCCCCTGGGGCAACGGGTCCCAGCGGCTTCCGCCGCCCTGGGGCGTGCCCTCTCCGTGCTGGTCGTCGGTCACGACAGCGCCCTCCCCAGTGCTCGTCGGGCCAGCGCGGCGACGGTGCGCCGCAGATGCAGTACCGCGGGGGGCAACGGCGGGACGGAGCCGTCCTCCTCGGGGACCGGGTCGGGGATGCAGGCCGCGGCGACGTACTCCCCGAACGCGTTCAGCGCCTCCGGCACGATCGCGCGGTTGTTGTCCCAGTCGATGAGCTGGGCGACCCACTGCTCGGCGTCCAGGGGCCGCAGCGCCATCGGCGCTATGGCGCCCACCGCGCAGCGGACGCCGCGCCGGGCGGGGTCGAGCACCAGGGCGACGGACGCCATCGCGCGGCCGGGGCCGGTGCGGCCGGTGGCCTTGAGGAACACCTGCGGGGCGTGCAGCAGCGGCACGCGCACGTAGCCGATGAGTTCACCGGCGCGCAGCATGTCCATCCCGGCCAGCAGGTGTGACACCGGGATCTCCCGGCGGGCTCCGCCCGGGCCCGCGATGATCAGCGTCGCCTCCAGCGCGGCCAGCACGGGCAGCGAGTCACCGGTGGGGGCGGCGGAGGCGATGTTGCCGCCCAGGGTGCCCGCGTTGCGGATGTGCGGCGGTCCGGCGGCACGCGCGGAGGCGGCGAGCGCCGGAATGAGGGCGGCGAAGTCGGGGCGGCCCATACGGGCGTGGGTGAGGCCCGCGCCGAGCAGCGCGTGGCCGTCCTGGTACTGCCAGCCGCGGATCTCGCTGATCTTGCCGAGGCCGACCAGCGCCGCGGGCCTGAGCTGCCCGGAGTTGACGGCGGCCATCAGGTCGGTGCCGCCCGCGACGGGCACGGCGGCGGGCACGGCGGTGAGCGCCGCCACCGCCTCGTCCAGCGTCGTGGGCAGCGTCACGGCCTGCGCCGCCTGCGGTGCGTGCGTGCTCAAAACCGGCTGCCCCTTCCCGCGGCCCCACCTGGTCCCACCTGTCGCAGCCGTACGGTACGACCTGACAGGGCGGACGTGGCAACTCTGGCACATCTTCGCGGGCGTCGAAGACAGGGGTCCACTAGGAGGCATTCGCCCACTTCACCGGGCACGACCCGATTTGGCGGGACATCGCCGGTGCAGTCGAATGACATTCTTCAGCGCCCCTTGTGCCCTTTTTTCACGACCTGTTCGGAGTTGGGTGGACTTCATGGCATGGCCGGATCGCTCACCCCCGCACCGGCGGTGTCGGGGGCACGCGCTACCGGTGCGGGGGCGGACCGTCGAGGGGGCGGCCCAGCACTCCGGGGCGCCGCTGCCAGGGGAGCGGTCCGGTGGGCGGGCGGTGGGCGACGCCGAGGGCGTCGAGACGCCGGCGGTGGGCGGTCATCCGCCGTTCGAAATCGGCGAAGTCCCGTTCCGCGGGGGCCGGCAGCGCGCTCCAGGCGACCTCGGCGAAGGCGGCCAGCCGGGGAAAGACCTGGTAGTCCACCCGGTCCTGGTTCTCCATCACCTCGGACCACGCGTTGGCCTGGGCGCCCAGGACCCGCCCGGCCTCCTCGGCCGTCAGTTCCGGCGGTACGGGTTCGAACCGGTAGACGTCCTCCAGGGTGCGCACGTACCCGATCGGCACCGGCTCGTCGGGGCCCGCGTCCTGCCGGTGGTCCAGGTAGACGTGCTGCTCGGGGCACATGACCACGTCGTGCCCCGCGCGGGCGGCGACGACCCCGCCGGCGTAGCCGCGCCAGGACGACACGGCGGCGCCCGGGGCGAGCCCCCCCTCCAGGATCTCGTCCCAGCCGATCAGCCGACGCCCCCGCGCGGCGAGCCAGGTGGCGAAGTGCCCGATGAACCAGGACTGGAGAGCGTCCTCGTCGGCCAGACCGAGATCCCTGATCCGCTGCTGCGCGACGGCCGACGCACGCCACTGGTCCTTGGGGCATTCGTCGCCGCCGAGGTGCACGAACCCCGAAAAGGGGGTGCAAGGGCCGGCGTCCGCGGGGAACAGTTCCAGGACTTCCTCGAGCACCCCTTCGTAGAAGCGCAGGGTGTTGTCGGTGGGGGCGAGTACGTTCGGATTGATCCCCCAGGTGTCCCAGACGGTCAGGGAGGCGGTGTCGATGACATCGGTGTTGCCGAGTTCCGGATACGCGGCGATGGCGGCCTGCGAGTGCCCGGGTACGTCGATTTCCGGTACGACGCTGATATGCCGCTCGGCGGCGTAGGCGACGATCTCGCGGATGTCGTCCTGCGTGTAGTGGCCACCGTGCGGCGTGTCGTCCCACAGCGGTGACGCGCGGTGCCCGACTTTCGTACGGGCCCGCCAGGAACCGACCTCGGTCAGCTTCGGATACCGCTTGATCTCGACGCGCCATCCCTGATCATCGGTCAGGTGGAAGTGGAGGACGTTGAGTTTGTGCGCCGCCATCAGATCGAGATAGCGCAGCACGCCTTCCTTGGGCATGAAGTGCCGGGCGACGTCGAGCATGAGTCCGCGCCAGCGGAAGCGGGGGGAGTCCTCGATCGTCACGTGCGGCACCGCCCACACCCGGTCGCGGCCGAGCGGGGCCCTGCGGTACGCGTCGGGGCCGAGGAGCTGCCGCAGCGTCTGGGCGCCCCGGAAGACACCGGCCGCGCTGCCGCCCTCGATCAGGACACCCGTCCGGTCGCTGACGAGGCGGTGCTCCTCGGGGCCGAGCCCGGGGTCGAGCCGGAGCCCGACACCGTCGCCGTCCGCATCGTCGAGCTCCCGCTCCTCGCGCAGCGGCAAGCCGGTCGCCTGCCAGAGGACGGCGCGCAGCCATCGGCCGACCCCCTCCGTCCCGGGACCGGACTGAAGACGGGAGCGCGCCGTCAGCCGCACCTCGCCGGAACCGGCGACGACGCTGCGGGGCGCTGGAATCAGTTCGGTCACATCAGTCCTTCACCGCACCGCCCAGTCCGGAGACCAGGCGCCGCTGTACGAGTACGAAGAAGACCAGCACCGGGATCGTCATCACGGTGGACGCCGCCATCACGCCGCCCCAGTCCGGGTCGTCCGGCTTGTAGAAGACCAGCAGGGCCATCGGCAGCGTCGACTGCGAGATGTCGCTGATGATGAAGGACTTGGCGAACAGGAAGTCGTTCCAGGTGGAGATGAAGGAGAACACACTCGTGGCCACCAACCCCGGCAGAACGAGCGGGAAAAGGATCTGCCACAGGAACCGCGCGCGGCTCGCGCCGTCGATGTACGCGGCCTCTTCCAGCGCCTCGGGAACGGCTTTCACGAACCCCCGCAGCATCCAGATCGCGAACGGCAGCGAAAACGCGATGTGCGGCAGGATCAGCGACCACAGCGTGTTCAACCGACCGAAGTCCCGCATGAGGAAGAAGAGCGGAATCGTCAGCGCCTCCACGGGCACCATCTGGGCCACCAGAAACATGATCAGCAGGGTGGTCCGCATACGGAACCTGAATCGCGTCACGGCGGTCGCCGCGAGAAAGGCGATCAGCGCCGAGGCGATCACCACGGCGACCGCGACGACCACGCTGTTGACGAAGTACCGGCCGAATTCCTGCTGCCCGAAGACCCGTCGGAAGGAGTCCAGGGTGGGTGTCAGGGTCCACGGCCGGGGCCGGTCCGACTCGATCTCGCCGGCCGGTTTGAAGGCGCCCAGCACCATCCAGTAGAGCGGGAAGGCCACCACCGCCGCGACGAGCAGCGCCGTCGCCTCGGCCGCGAGCCGCCACGGACGCCGTACGAACCGGCGCACAAGATTCACCCGGCGTGCCCCGTCCCGGCCCACGAGACTCACAGTTCCTCCCCCTGGCGGCGCAGCAGCCGCAGGTACACCAGCGTGACCGCGAGCAGGATCAGCAGCATCACCACGCCGATCGCGGCGCCGAGGCCGTACTGCGAGGACGCGAACGCCTTCTGGTAGGCGTAGACGTTCAGGACCAGGTTCTGGCCGGCGATGCCGCCGCCGCCCGTCATGACGTAGATCTGGGTGAAGACCTTGAAGTCCCAGATCACCGACTGGATGGTGACGACCACCAGGATCGGCCGGAGCACCGGGGCGAGCACCGAGCGCCAGACGCGCCACTGTGAGGCGCCGTCCAGGGCGGCGGCCTCCAGCACCTCGGCGGGTACGGCGCGGATGCCGGCGTAGACGGTGACCATCACGAACGGGAAGGAGCACCAGACCACTTCGAGCAGGACGAGGAAGAAGGCGCTGTACCGCCCGTACGTCCACGAGTGGTCGCCGAGGCCCAGCACCCGGTTCACCGGGCCGAAGTCGGCGTCGAAGAGGAACAGCCACACCGTGGAACCGGTGACGGCCGGGGTCGCCCAGGCGCCGAGCGCGGCCAGCATCAGGGCGAGCCGGGGCACGGCGCGCACCCGGGTGAGGAGCACGGCGAGCGCGCAGCCGACGGCCAGGGTGGACACCACGCAGGCCGCCGCGAACAGCAGGGTGGCCAGCAGCACCTGCCAGAACTGGTCGTCGGCGAAGAGCTCGGTGTAGTTGCCGAACCCCTGGAAGGTGGTCGGTTCGCCGCCGCTGACCTGTGCCTGGGTGTAGTGGAAGAGCGAGATCAGGCCGAGTTGACAGACCGGATAGGCGAGCAGTCCCCCGAGGACGGCGAGGGCGGGTGCGAGGTAGAGCCAGGGAGTGAGGCCGCCCCTGCGGCGCCGGGGACCTCGTGACGTGTGGGGGGCGGGAGCCGTGAGGAGCGCGGGGCGCTTCCGCACGGCCACCGTGTCCTGTACGGCCACTGGTTCAGCCCACCGAGCCGAACGCCTCGTTCATCTTCTTCGCGGCGCTCTCCGACGCGGCCCCCACGTCCTTCTTGCCGCTGACGACCTCCTGGAACATCGTCGGCAGTACCAGCGAGGAGTCGATCTGCGCCCAGGCCGGTGAGGCCGGCACGAACTTGGTGTCGGCGGCGAGGGTCTCGACGAACGGCTTCAGGAACGGTTCCTCGGCGGCCGCCCGCTGCCGCACGTCGGAGAAGGTCGGCAGGAAGCCCATCGCGTCGAACAGTTCGCCCTGCGCCTTCTTCGAGGCGAGCCGCCGCATCAGGTCGACGGCGAGGGTGCGGTGCGAAGTCGACTTCAGGACGCCCAGGTTGTTCCCGCCCGCGAAAGCGGGGGCGATGGACCCGGGCCGCACTCCCGGCAGCGGCACCACCGCGTACCTGCCCTTCACCTCGCCGGCCTCGACGGCCGCGTGGCTGAAGTCGCCGCCGATCGCCATGGCGGCCTTGCCCGCGGCGAAGGCGGTCACCGTGTCGTTGCCGCCCATGCCGGCGCACTTGGCGGCCGGGCAGTTGTCGTCGCCGAAGAGGGAGGTGTACGCCTCGATGCCCTTGCGGGCGGCGGGGGTGTCGATCGCGGAGGCGTACGAGCCTCCCTTGCCGGTGGCGAGTTCGCCGCCGTGGGCCCAGATGAAGGGCATCGCGCCGTAGGTGTAGGCACCGCCGACGGCGATGCCGTACAACTCCGGCTTCGCGGCGCGGATCTCCCGGGCCGTGGAGATCAACTCGGCCTGCGACGTGGGCGCTTCGAGGCCGAGTTCCGCAAAGACGTCGGTGCGGTAGTAGAGCGCGCGGACGCCGACGAAGTACGGCGCCCCGTAGACCCTGCCGTCGACGGTGACCGACTGCCGGGCGGTCGGATCGGTGTCCTTCGCCTCGTCCCAGGCGCCGAACTCCTCGGTGACGTCGGCGAGTCCGCCGTCCTTCACATATCCGGCGGTGTCCGTGTTGCCGTACTCGACGAGATCGGGCGCGGACTTCGGGTCGTTGAAGGCGGCCTTGATGCGCTGGGCGCGGGTCTCGACCGGGATGTACTCGACGGTGACCTCGGTGCCGTCGTGCGCCTTCTCGAACCCGGCGACGACGGACTCGACGACCTCTTCCTTGGGCGCGTTGTTGACTTCCTGGAAGAGCCAGACCCGTAAGGTCCCGGTCTTCTCGTCCTTGGCCGAGGAGGAGCCCGAGGAAGTCTGGGGCGCGCAGGCGGCGGTGGCGAGGACGGCCGCGAGTGCGACCAGGCGGACGGACAGCTTCATGGACTGCTTCCTCCGATGAGGTGTTGCACCATACGCAATGAAGGTTTCGCCGTGCACAACAACAACGGAGGTTAGGGACTGGGTGAACCGGCCCACAAGAGGTCTCGACCACTCTGTGACCGGCAGACGCACTCCGCGCAACGCGCGGGCGGTACAAAGGCCCCCGGGGCGCACAAAACGCGCCCGGGGGCCCTGGACGATCCGACCGGCTCGCCGTCCGGACGGCTGAGCGGTCCGGACGACTCCGCGGGAGGGCGGTGGCTACTTGCCGCCCTTGCCGCCCTTCCCGCCCTTGTCGTCGTCGCCGCCGCTCATGGACTCGTAGATCTCCTTGCACATGGGGCAGACGGGGTACTTCTTCGGATCCCGGCCAGGCACCCACACCTTGCCGCACAGCGCCACGACGGGCGTGCCGTCGAGTGCGCTCGCCATGATCTTGTCCTTCTGGACGTAGTGGGCGTAGCGCTCGTGGTCGCCGTCGCCGTGGGAGGTCTGCGGCGTCGGCTCTACGAGGGTCCCCGTACCAGTCCCGCGCTCGGGCTCAAGAGTGCTCATAAGGCAAAGGGTACTGAAGCTCACGCGCATCAGTTGAGCGAAGGGTCGTCCGGATACGTGGCAACCATCGCCAGCTCACCCCTCTGGCGGCGCAGCACCTCGCGCCAGAGCCGCTCGGGCACCGGGGACGAGACGTCGCCGGGCTCCGACTCGACGACGTACCAGGCGCCGTCCGCCAGCTCTTCCTCCAGCTGGCCGGGGCCCCAGCCCGCGTATCCGGCGAAGATGCGCAGCGAGCCGAGGGCGGAGGCGAGCAGCTCGGGCGGCGCCTCCAGGTCGACCAGCCCGATCGCGCCGTGCACCTGGCGCCAGCCCAGCGGTGCGGCCCGGTTCCCGGCCCCGCCGGGGACGACGGCGACGCCGAGGGCCGAGTCCAGCGACACCGGGCCGCCCTGGAAGACGACCCCCGGTTCGCCGGCCAGGTCCCCCCAGCCCTCCAGGATGTCCGCCACGTCCACCGGGGTCGGGCGGTTGAGGACGACACCCAGGGATCCCTCCTCGTCGTGGTCGAGGAGGAGCACCACCGCACGGTCGAAGTTCGGGTCCGCCAGGGCGGGAGTGGCCACGAGCAGCCGCCCTGTGAGCGAGGACACCTCGGTCATGCCAGACATGATCCCGCATCTTCCCTTTCCGTGGGGAGGCAATCGGGGGTATGCGGGTGAACCGGGCCGCGCGGCGGCGGAGCCGCCTGGTGGAGCCGTGTTCCGAGCGGCCGGCGGCCGGGGGCCGGGGTCCGGCGGGCGTACGGGAGCACCCCCGGCGCACAGGACGACGGTGACCCCGAGTGGCCGCCGGGGGACTGCTCGTGTTGTGGGGCGGTGGGACGGCGGCCGGGTCGCACACGGGCTGACAGAGCCCGGGGTGAGGGCGACTACGCTTGCCTTTCTGGCCCCTGCCCCCCTCCACGGAACGCGAGATTCATGACCGTCAACGGAACTGAAGACGTACTGCTTGTCCACGGCGGAACCCCGCTGGAGGGTGAGATCCGGGTCCGCGGCGCGAAGAACCTCGTGCCGAAGGCCATGGTCGCCGCCCTGCTGGGCAGTGAGCCGAGCCGGCTGGGCAACGTCCCGGACATCCGTGACGTCCGGGTCGTGCGAGGGCTGCTGCAGCTGCACGGTGTGACGGTGCGTCCGGGCGACGAGCCCGGTGAACTGGTGCTCGACCCGACGCGGGTGGAGAGCGCCAACGTCGCCGACATCGACGCCCACGCGGGTTCGTCGCGCATCCCGATCCTGTTCTGCGGACCGCTGCTGCACCGTCTCGGACACGCGTTCATCCCCGGTCTGGGCGGCTGCGACATCGGCGGCCGGCCGATCGACTTCCACTTCGACGTGCTGCGGCAGTTCGGCGCGACCATCGAGAAGCGGGCGGACGGCCAGTACCTGGAGGCCCCGCAGCGGCTGCGCGGCACGAAGATCGAGCTGCCGTACCCGTCCGTCGGCGCGACGGAGCAGGTGCTGCTGACGGCGGTCCTCGCGGAGGGCGTCACCGAGCTGTCCAACGCGGCGGTGGAGCCGGAGATCGAGGACCTGATCTGCGTCCTGCAGAAAATGGGCGCGATCATCGCGATGGACACCGACCGGACCATCCGCGTCACCGGTGTGGACAAGCTCGGCGGCTACAACCACCGCGCCCTCCCCGACCGCCTGGAGGCCGCCTCCTGGGCGTCCGCGGCGCTGGCCACCGAGGGCAACATCTACGTCCGCGGCGCCCAGCAGCGCTCGATGATGACGTTCCTGAACACCTACCGGAAGGTGGGCGGTGCCTTCGAGATCGACGACAAGGGCATCCGCTTCTGGCACCCCGGCGGGCAGCTCAAGTCCATCGCGCTGGAGACGGACGTCCACCCGGGCTTCCAGACCGACTGGCAGCAGCCGCTGGTGGTCGCCCTGACGCAGGCGACCGGGCTGTCCATCGTCCACGAGACGGTCTACGAGTCCCGGCTCGGCTTCACCTCGGCGCTCAACCAGATGGGCGCGCACATCCAGCTCTACCGCGAGTGCCTGGGCGGCTCCGACTGCCGTTTCGGCCAGCGCAACTTCCTCCACTCGGCCGTCGTCTCCGGCCCGACCCGGCTCCAGGGCGCCGATCTGGTCATCCCCGACCTGCGCGGCGGCTTCTCCTACCTCATCGCCGCCCTCGCCGCCCAGGGCACGTCCCGCGTCCACGGCATCGGCCTGATCAACCGCGGCTACGAGAACTTCATGGAGAAGCTGGTCGAGCTGGGCGCGAAGGTCGAACTCCCGGGCAAGGCCCTCGGCTGATCCGCTCCCCCGGCCCCCGGCCCCGACCGGCTGGGTGCCCGGGGGTCGCCCCCGGGCAGACACAGCGTGGAGAAGCTGGTCGAGCCGGGCGCGGAAGTCGAACTCCCGGGCAAGGCCCTCGGCTGGCTTGATCCGGGCTCGTCACAAGGGCGGCCACCCGTTCGGGTGGCCGCCCTTGTGACGTCACTGTGCGTCGTACGCCGTCCCGGGACGTACGAACGGCAGGATCACTTGCCCTTGGCGGCTTCCTTGAGCTTCGAGCCCGCGGAGACCTTCACGCTGTAGCCGGCCGGGATCTGGATCGGCTCACCGGTCTGCGGGTTGCGCGCGGTGCGAGCGGCACGGTGGGTGCGCTCGAAGGTCAGGAAACCGGGGATGGTGACCTTCTCGTCCCCCTTGGAGACGATGTCGCCGACGACGTCGGCGAACGCGGCCAGCACGGCGTCGGCGTCCTTGCGGGTCACCTCGGCGCGGTCGGCCAGCGCGGCCACCAGCTCACTGCGGTTCATGTTGTTACTCCCGTGTTCTTCTTGCCGTTGAGGCGTGCCACGCGGCGGGGCCGCACGTAGGGCACGGCCAAGCCGATGCTGCCAGGGTCCTCGGTGAGGGCCCGGAC
Source organism: Streptomyces sp. NPDC050388 (assembly GCF_040655635.1). Classification (NCBI taxonomy): domain Bacteria; kingdom Bacillati; phylum Actinomycetota; class Actinomycetes; order Kitasatosporales; family Streptomycetaceae; genus Streptomyces; species Streptomyces sp. NPDC050388. The sequence continues at coordinate 45,597 of NZ_JBFAKH010000013.1, read as the reverse complement.
CCGGGTCCGTGTCGGGCCCGCACGCCCCTGGAGGTGCTGCCCCCTGGACGTTGTCCTGGTGCAGCATCCTGCCTCTACCTGCGGCGGTAACGCCAATCCGGCACCCGCAGGAACCGTGAGAACACCCGTGGGAGTCACCCATGGGGGTCACACGGGGAACGCGACGGCCTGATGTCGGTGACACTGCGTCCGCTTCCGGCAGCAGAGCGCGGGAGCCGGGGGCGGAACCCTTGGTGTACGGCCGCCACGATAGAGCGCGGCCGTACACCAAGGGTTCCACGACGCGCCGGTCGCACACCTACCGTGGTGATGGTCACAGCGCTGCCGTCCGGCCCCGGGAGGCCCTAGGAGGCGGAGCTCTGCGTCAGCTTCGCCGCCTCCCGCACGGCGTCGGCGACCGCGCCCGCGACCCTGTCGTTGAACACGCTCGGGATGATGTAGTTCGGGTTCAGCTCGTCCTCGGTGACCACGTCGGCGAGGGCCTGCGCGGCGGCGAGCATCATCTCCGTGTTGACGGTGCGGGACTGGGCGTCCAGCAGGCCGCGGAACACGCCCGGGAAGACCAGCACGTTGTTGATCTGGTTCGGGAAGTCGGAGCGGCCGGTGGCCACCACGGCGGCGGTCTCGCGGGCGACGCCCGGGTCCACCTCGGGGTCGGGGTTCGCGAGCGCGAAGACGATCGCACCCTCGGCCATCGCGGCGATGTCCGCACCGTCGAGGACGTTCGGGGCGGAGACGCCGATGAAGACGTCCGCGCCGCGCACGGCCTCCTTCAGCGTGCCCGTCAGGTTCTCCGGGTTGGTGTGGTCGGCTATCCAGCACAGCGGGGAGTCGGCGGGGGCGTCCACCAGGTCCGCGCGGCCCGCGTGCACCACGCCGTGGATGTCGGCCACGACGGCGTTCTTCACACCGGCCGCGAGCAGCAGCTTCAGGATGGCCGTGCCGGCCGCGCCGGCGCCGGACATGACGACCCGGACGTTCTCGATCGCCTTGCCGGTGACCCGCAGCGCGTTGGTCAGGGCCGCCAGGACGACGATCGCGGTGCCGTGCTGGTCGTCGTGGAAGACGGGGATGTCGAGGGCCTCGCGCAGCCGGGCCTCGATCTCGAAGCAGCGCGGTGCGGAGATGTCCTCCAGGTTGATGCCGGCGAACCCCGGGGCGATGGCCTTGACGATCTCGACGATCGCGTCGGTGTCCTGGGTGTCGAGGCAGATCGGCCAGGCGTCGATGCCGGCGAACCGCTTGAACAGGGCGGCCTTGCCCTCCATCACGGGGAGGGCGGCCTTGGGGCCGATGTTGCCCAGGCCGAGCACGGCGGAGCCGTCCGTCACGACCGCAACGGAGTTGCGCTTGATGGTGAGGCGGCGGGCGTCCTCGGGGTTCTCGGCGATCGCCATGCAGACGCGGGCCACACCCGGCGTGTAGACCATGGAGAGGTCGTCACGGTTGCGGATGGGGTGCTTGGACGCCATCTCGATCTTGCCGCCGAGGTGCATCAGGAACGTGCGGTCCGAGACCTTGCCCAGGGTGACGCCCTCGATGCCGCGGAGCTTCTCCACGATCTCTTCGGCGTGTCCGGTGGAGGTGGCCGCGATGGTGACGTCGATCCGGAGCCGCTCGTGCCCGGAGGCGGTGACGTCGAGGCCGGTGACCGTGCCACCGGAGGACTCCACTGCGGTGGTGAGCTGGGAGACGGAGGTCCCGCTCGACGGCACCTCCAGCCGGATGGTCATCGAGTAGGAGACGCTGGGCGCCGTTGCCATGGCCGACTTCCTCTGCTTTCACCGTGTCGCTGTTCGTGCCGTCCGATCGTCGCACCTACCCCTGAGTACGCGGTAGTCGCCTCCTATTGCGAACGTTTTGTTCGCACGGAAAGCGGGTATCTGCGGCAGCTTTCGGAAAGGCTGTTCCACCATACGAGAGGCGAGGGGCAGCGTGTAAGGCGCTGCGCGGGGGCCGCCCCGGAGCCGGCACGGAAGCAGCGACGCGAGAGGCCCACGTCACCCGGAAGTGACGTGGGCCTCTCGGTCGTTCAGTGACACCGACCCGCCATGCTCGCCTCGCGGCAAGTGGTCGCTCGTAGCGACGAAGGTTGGGCCCGGGGGCTTGGATCGGGCCGGTGTCACTTGCCAGGCTAACAAACGGATGCCGCAGGGCCATTCCCCGAGAACTTTTTCCGGGTTCAGTCCCGGAGCAGGTCCGGCACTCCGGCGGCGTCCGGCTCGTCCCGTTCCGTCGAAACGACGGTGAGCTGCTGGGTCGCCCGGGTCAGGGCGACGTACAGGACGCGCAGGCCGGCCGGGGACTCGTCGGCGATCTCGGCCGGGGAGACCACGATCGTCGCGTCGTACTCCAGGCCCTTGGCCTCCAGGCTGCCGAGGGCCACCGCGCGGTCCCCCAGCCCGTCGAGCCAGCGCCGCGCCTCCTCCCGGCGCTGCATGGCGACGACCACACCGACCGTGCCGTCCACCCGCTCCAGCAGCCGGGCCGCCTCCACGCGCACGGTCTCGCCCAGCGCGCCCTCCGCGACGACGAACCGCGGCTCGACGCCCGTGGAGCGCACCGCCCTCGGCGACTCGGCACCGGGCATGGCGAGCGCCAGCACCTTGGCGGCGAGGCCGGCGATCTCGGCCGGGTTGCGGTAGTTCACGGTGAGCTCGAAGCGGCGGCGGGGCCTGCTGCCGAGGGCCTCGTCGCGGGCCTGGGCGGCCTCGTCGGGGTCGGACCAGGAGGACTGGGCGGGGTCGCCGACGATCGTCCAGGTGGCGTGCCGGCCGCGCCGGCCGACCATGCGCCACTGCATCGGGGTGAGGTCCTGGGCCTCGTCGACGATGACATGGGCGTACTCGGTGCGCTCCTGGGCGAGGCGCTCGGCCCGCTCGCGCTGCGACTCCTCGCGCACCGGCATCAGCTCCTCGAGGCCGGTGAGCTGGTCCAGCGGGTCGAGCTCGCGCTTGCGCCGGGGCCGGGCGGGGGCGCCGAGGACGGCCTGGAGTTCGTCGAGCAGTGCGATGTCGTGCACCGAGCGGCCGTCCCGCCGCAGCGAGCGGGCGACCCTGCGGACCTCGCCCGGGTTGAGGACCCGCCGGGCCCAGCGGCCGAGGCGCCGCTCGTCCGCCATGGCGTCCAGTACGGCGGCCGGGGTCAGCTCGGGCCACCAGGCGTCGAAGAAGGAGAGGAAGTCGTCCTCGGTGGTGATGTCCTCGTCGAAGGAGGAGCGCAGTTCGGCGGCGAGCTCCGGGTCGGTGTGCCGGCCGGCCGCGCCGGAGCGCTCCCACAGCGCGTCCAGCAGCAGCTTGCGGGCACGGGGACGCAGCAGGTTCACCGGTGCGGTGCCGCCGAGGGCGGTGCGGCGGACGGCCGCCAGCTCGTCCGCGTCCAGCTCGATCCGCCGGCCGAAGGCGACGACCCGCAGCCGGGTCGGCGTGCCGCCGTGCTCCAACGCGCCGCGCGCGGCCTTCCTGAGCACCTTGAGCATGCGGTACGAGCCCTTGGCGCGGGCCACGGCCGGGGCGTCGTACAGGGTGGCCCCGGTGCCGGGTGCGTCGTCGGTCAGGGAGCCGATGGCGCGGATGGCGACCTGGCCCTCCTCGCCGAGGGAGGGCAGCACGCCCTCGGTGTAGGCGACCAGCAGCGGGGTGGGCGAGACGATCAGGATGCCGCCCGCGTACCGGCGCCGGTCCTGGTAGAGCAGGTAGGCCGCGCGGTGCAGGGCGACGGCGGTCTTGCCGGTGCCGGGGCCGCCCTCGACGTAGGTCACGGAGGCGGCGGGGGCGCGGATCACCAGGTCCTGCTCGGCCTGGATGGAGGCCACGATGTCCCGCATGCTGTGGGTGCGGGCCTGGCCGAGCGCGGCCATCAGGGCGCCGTCGCCGACCGCGGGCAGCTCGTGGCCGTCCAGGGAGGCCGTCAGCTCGGGGCGCATCAGGTCGTCCTCGACGCCGAGGACCCGGCGGCCCTTGGAGCGGATGACGCGCCGGCGCACCACCCGGCCCGGATCGACCGGGGTGGACCGGTAGAAGGGGGCGGCGGCGGGCGCCCGCCAGTCGATGACCAGCGGGGAGTACTCCTCGTCGAGGACACCGATGCGGCCGATGTGCAGGGTCTCGGCGATGTCGGCGGTGTTGTCGGGGCGGACGGCGCCCTCGGCGGGCTCGACGGCGGTGTAGGCGCCGTCGGGTCCCTTCTTGCCGTCCTTGCCCTGGAGCAGGTCGATCCGGCCGAAGAGGAAGTCCTCGAACTCGTTGTTCAGCCGGTTGAGGTGGACGCCGGCCCGGAAGACCTGGGCGTCCCGCTCGGCGAGTGCGCCGGGTGTGCCGACCTGGCCGCGCCGGGCGGCGTCGTGCATGAGGAACTCGGCCTCGTGGATCTTCTCCTCGAGCCGCCGGTACACCCGGTCGAGGTGTTCCTGTTCGACGTTGATCTCCCGGTCGCGAACGGAGTCGTGAACCGGATCGACCGCGGTTTCCTGCTGTGCCTGAGCGGCCACCGGGCCCCCTTCTGACGTGCTGGGCAGCCGTCAACCGTACGCGAAGGGGGCCCGTGAGGCTACGCGTCGACCTCGACCAGCTTCTCGCCGCCGAAGGTGACGACCTCGAACTTGTCGATCTTGTTGAGATCCAGCGACGCGCCGCCCTGGACGTAGAGCGGCTGCCTGGCCTTGTCCGTCTTGGCGTCCGGCAGGCCGTAGCCCCACTCCGGAACGGACCAGGTGGTGACGGTCTCCCGCTCGCCGTTCTTGCCGATGGCGATCAGCACGCACTTCTCGGGGCCCTTGACGTTCGTCAGCTGTGTGACGACGCCGGTGCCCCAGTCCTTCTTCTGCAGCGCCAGGGTCACGGACACCTTGGTGCCCGGGTCGGTGGCCGTGATCTTGTCGGGGATCTGCTCGAAGAGGTCCTCCGCGGGGTTCGCGGAGAGGGTCTGGCTGGTGCCGTTGCTCCCGCCGCCCCCGCCGTCGTTGCCCCCGTTCGCCGCGACGGCCACGAAGGGACCGCTGACGATCAGGGCACCGGCGGCGGCCACCATGTAGAAGTTGCGGCGGCGCTTCTTGGCGCGGCGCTCGGCGACCTCGTCGACCAGCTTCTCCACCACGCGCGGCGCCGGCTTGGCCGACAGCGACTCGCCGAGCGACGGTGTGCCGGTGCCGGGCAGGTCCGCGAGGGCGGCCAGCATCGGCTCCATACCGGCGAGTTCGTCGAGCTGCTGGGCGCACCACTCGCAGCTCGCGAGGTGCGCCTCGAACGCGGTCGCCTCGGCATCGTCGAGGATGCCGAGAGCGTAGGCACCGACGGTCTCATGCTCGTTCGGCACCGGTGATCCCTGCATGACACCAGACATACCCGAACCACCCGCGCCGAATCCCTGGTTTCCCCCGTACCCGCTCATCACGCCGTCACCCCCCGCTCCTCCAGTGCCAGCTTCATCGAACGCAGGGCGTAGAAGACCCTGGAGCGGACCGTGCCGCTGGGTATCCCCAGTGTCTCAGCCGCCTCATTGACCGTACGTCCCTTGAAGTACGTCTCGACAAGCACCTCCCGGTGAGCCGGGGTCAGGTCGTCGAGTGCGTCCGACAGCGTCATCAGCCACAGCGCCTTGTCGATCTCGTCCTCCGCGGGGATGACCTCCAGCGGCGACGGATCGACCTCCTGCGGCCGGGCCTGCCGGCTGCGGTGGCCGTCGATGACGATGCGCCGGGCGACCGTCACCAGCCAGGGGCGTACCGAACCGGTGGCTCGATTGAGCTGACCGGCGTTCTTCCAGGCACGGATGAGCGTCTCCTGCACTACGTCCTCGGCGCGTTGCCGGTCTCCGGCGACCAGGCGCAGGACATAGGCGAGCAAGGGTCCCGCGTGCTCTCGATACAGCGCGCGCATCAACTCCTCGTCAGGCTCACTCGACGAAGAAGAAGACGATGGGGACGATGAGGACGCAGACATGCGATGTCGGGCCCTCGCTCCACGTTCATTGGCCACGGCCGCATCCTTGCGCACGCCCACCTCCGGTGTCCGGGGGATCCCCCAGTCGGTCGCTCGACAACCGGTACGGACGGGGTGGGTTGGGTGTTCAACGCGCGACGAGAGTTTTCTGCGGAGCAGGGTGAAGACCGGGACATGGGAGCACATTCTCCCCGCCTCTTCTTCACATTTCCGCCACAGCCGCCGGATCGGCCGGGCTGCCCGCGCGACACGGAGGCCAAACGGGGTGTAAGCGAAGTCACTTCACGGAGCGGAGAATGAAAGCCGCATACGGGACAGCGTAGTTGGGGGGAAGGAGCGAAAGAGTCGGGTGAGGGCGGGTCAGGCGCGGGTGAGGGCGGCGGCCCGGCGGCGGTGGCGGGCCACCCGTTCGCGGTTTCCGCAGATCTCGCTGGAGCACCAGCGCCTGCGGCGGCCGCGCGAGGTGTCCAGGTACACGATCGGGCAGTTGTCGCCCTCGCACTGCCGCAGGCTCGCGCGCGCGAGCGGGTCGGTGAGCAGATCCACGGCGTCCCTGGCGATCACCGCGAGCAGGGCCGCGCTGCCGGGCGGCGCGTCCAGCCGCCGCACCAGCGCCCCGTCGTCACCGGGCACCGCCCGCGGCGCCGGGGGCGCGGCGCGGGCGAGGTCGTTGACGCGGGCGAGCGCGCGGGCGTACGCGGGGGTGCCGGGCGCCGGCCGGCCGCGCACCAGGCGGGCGAGGTGCCCGCGCAGTTCGCGGAAGGCGGCCGGCCAGGAGCCGTCGGCGTGGGCCAGCGGGGTGCCCGCCGGGACGAGTCCGGAGCCGGTGATCCAGGCGCGCACCACCTCGACGGAGCCGAGCCGTTCCTCGGGATGCGTGGTCGCGAGGAGATCCAGACAGATCCGCCCGGTGTCGAACCGCAGCTCGTGGAGTGCCGTGACCGTACCCAGTGCCATGTGCCTGTCACCGCCTAGGGTTCGCCCCGGTCGCGTGGGGGCCGGTGCGGAGCGGGTGCGGAATCCGTTCCGGAAACCCGCTCCCTCCTACAGTGCCTGCCCACTTCCCCGCCCGGAACCCCTCGGCCCCGGTCGTCGGCCTCAGTCGTCCGCGTACGTGGACTCCGCGTGCGGGTCCAGGGCGAGGCGGTAGCCGCGTTCGGCGACCGTCTGGATCAGTCTCGACGTGCCGAGGGCGGTGCGCAGGCGGGCCATCGCGGTCTCCACCGCGTGTTCGTCGCGGTCGGCGCCCCGCAGCGCGCGCAGCAGGTCCGCGCGGGCGACGACCCGGCCCGGGCGGCGGGCCAGCGCCCGCAGCAGCGACATCCCCGCGGGCGGTACGGGGCGCAGCTCACCGTCCACCACGACCGCGTGCCCGCGGACCTCCACCCGGTGTCCGGCGACCGGCAACGAGCGGGCCCGGCCGGGCAGTTCCCGGCAGAGCAGCTGGACGAGCGGGCCGAGCCGGAAGCGTTCCGGCTGGACGGTGTCGATGCCCCGGTCCTGCAGCGGCAGCGCGGTGACCGGGCCGACGCAGGCGGGCAGGACGTCGTGGCCCAGGGCGGCGAGGACGTCGTCGAGCATCCCGCGCCGCTCGGCCCGGGACAGCAGGGACACGGCGGCGGGCGCGCTGGTGAAGGTGACCGCGTCCAGGGTCCGGGCGACGGTCGCGTCCAGCAGCCGGTCGACGGGACCGATGTCCTCGGGCGGCATCCACCGGTACACCGGCACCCCCACCACCTCCGCTCCCCCGGCCCGCAGCGACTCCACGAACCCGGGCAGCGGTTCACCGTGCAGCTGGAGGGCGATCCGCAGTCCGTCGACGCCCTCCGCCAGGAGCCGGTCGAGCACCTCGGCCATCGACTCCGACGACGGCGACCACTCCTCCGTCAGCCCGGCCGCCCGGACCGCGCCCTTCACCTTCGGTCCGCGCGCCAGGATCCGCGCCCCGCGCAGCTTCGCCAGCAGCTCCTCGCCGAGCCCCCAGCCGTCTGCGGCCTCGACCCAGCCGCGGAAGCCGATCGCCGTCGTGGCGATGGCGATGTCCGGGGCCCGTTCGATGATCTCCTTGGTGGCGGCCAGCAGCTCGCTGTCGTCGGCGAGCGGCACGATCCGCAGGGCCGGGGCGTGCAGCACGGCGGCGCCCCGCCGCTGGAGCAACGCGCCCAGCTCCTCGGCCCGGCGTGCGGCGGTCACCCCCACGGTGAAGCCCGCGAGGGGCCCGTGCCCGGGGTCGGGTTCCGGCTCGGAGGGCTGGTCCGGGGTCTGCTGTTCGTCGTACATGATCCTCGTCCCGCACTCGGGTCGGTGTGCTGTGTGAGACACGGCTCGACCTCCTGTCGACCGGGCCTTTGCCGTGCTCCCCGCCCTGTGGGACGGGGTTCCCGTGCTCTCCATGGTGCGGCGGACGGTTGCCTCGAGGTGCTGATCCCGAAGGTGGGGGGAGCGTTTCCGGGCTGTGGCGGCGGGTGACCGGAAGGAAACGTCGCTCTTTCCCATGGCGGGGCCGGGGTGAGAGGTGCCGGGCACATCCTTCGGGTGTCAGTTCCGCGGGGGCTGCCAGTAAGGGTTCTGCTGCGGGTACTGGGGTGCCTGCTGCTGGGGGTACGGAGGCTGGGCGGGCGGCTGCTGGGGCTGGTACGGGGTGCCGTACGGGCCGGGCTGGGCGGGCGGCGCGTACGCCCCGGGCGCGGGCTGGGCAGGCGGTGAGGCGTACTGGGGCTGCTGACCGTAGGCGGCCGGTGCCGGCATGCCGGGGTGCGGGCCGGCATGGGGGACGCCCCCGAAGGGGTTGCCGTGCCCCGGCGTCCCTGCGCCCGGCGGCAGGTAACGCACCCGGCCCGTCTCGTCCGTCACCGGGGAGAATCCGGCCGCCTGGAGCCGGGCCGCGAACTTGGCGTTGCGCCTGCGGTTGACGAGGAGGCCGGTACCGAAGGCGGCCATGAGCACCAGCCAGATCACTCCCACCACGCCGGACGGCACCCCGTCGGCCCGGTAGGCGAGGACCGCGCAGCCCATGGAGCCACCGAGCGCCGCGAGGCCCATCCGCTTCTCGGCACCCTTGCCGGTGAGGTCGAAGTTGATCCGGGCCTTGAGGAGTTCGAACGCGTCCGGCACCACGGGCGGCACCGAGACGCCGTCGTGCGCGTTCGGGTACTGCGCCCAGTTCTGCGCGGCCCGCGCCCGGGCCTGCGGGCTGGGATCGGGCACGATCAGCATCCTCAGCGCGCTGTTCCGCCCGCTGCCCTGTCGTACGTCGGCGTACTCGTACCCGAACTGCTGGACTGTGAAGGCGAGTCGGGCCAGCTTCTTCACGGACGCCATCGCGCTGGTGAGCTCGACCGGCTCCCCGCTCGCCATCAACCGCAGCATCTTCTGCGTCTGCCGCTTGCTCATCCCACCCACTCCCCTGTTCACGGCCGCAACCGGGGCAGTCTTGCACGACCGCATGTCTTGTCCATCACGCCGGGCCCCGCCGCCCGCCCGCCTCGAACCACAGCAGCTTTCCCGCACTCCGCCCCGGCACACCGTCCCCGAGGGCCCGTCCGCCCCAACTGGCCGCGTACTCCTGGACCAGGCGCAGCCCTCGTCCGGATTCGGCACCGGCCGGGGCGAGCGCGACCCGGTCCCGGGAAACCCGTCGAACGGCGCGGGAACGTGCGGACGGCTGTCCCGCATCCCGACCCGCAGCCGCCCGCGCCCGGCTCCAGCACCTGCTGGACATGAGCGGGTTCGGCCATGTCACCGTTCGGATCATCCCGTTCGGCAAGGGCTCCTTCCCCGGGACGGGGCAGTCCATCGACCACCTGCCGGGAGCTGTCCCACGGCTCTGCACCGTGCAGTTGGACACCCACCATGGGGGTGAGTTCCTCGGCGCAGGGTCACGGCCGGCCCCCGGCTCGGCCCCTCCCGTGCCACGTGGGGTGCCTTCCTCTCTCACCTCACGAAGTGAACGTCGGGGCCACTCGCTTCTCGGCCAGTGTCGTGCTTCCACGACCCGAGTGAAGGGCGCTCCGCTACCGCTCCGCGTCGCCTGCGGCGATGGCCCTCCGGGCCACCCGTGACTCGGCTCGCTCCAGCACGGGTGAGAAGCGAGCAAGCGGCCTGGAGGGACGGGTGGCCAGGCATGCCTGCGGTCTGCCGTCGGTCGCGCGGCTGCCCGGCGCTGACGGTACGCACTGGCGCCTCGCCTGCACGCCGGGAGGGCTCGGCGGCTGTCGGCGGGTGGGGAGAGGGCGGGGGCGCGGTGGTGGTACGCCGTCCGGGATCGTCGGCGGCTGCCGGACCGTGGCCGGAACCGAGACGCTGCCGCGGAACCCCGCACCGGGCCTTGGCAGAAGAAATGAGGTGTCCCGCCGGGTGGTGTGGGGGATTTTTGCGGTCCCGGAGCTGCGGGGTCGGAGACGGGTGCCTCGCGGAAAACCGTGAGCAGTCGGCGGGCATGTGTCACTTATGCACTCAAATGAGCGGCAGCAGGACAGTGGTGGCCAAAATGCTCACGGTTTTGGGGCGGTGTGTCCTCCTCGGGGCGTGGGCAGATGTTTCGGCATCGGCCGCGTCGAGGCCGCCGGGCAGCACGACCGGCCCCGACCGTCGTCCTGGTGCGCGACTCGGAGAACGCAGCAGGACCGCTGCTCGACCTCTCCCGTTGACCACCGGGCCACTGGCTTCTCGGCCGGTGGGTCTCTCCCACCTGGCCGGGCACAGGAAGAGGCGAAGCCTCGGGTGGGCGGGTTGCCGATCAAGAGCAACCCGTCCGCCCGGGGCTTCGCGTGCTTGTCCTAGAGCGAGCCGACGACCTTGCGCGGGGTGACCCGGACGACGACGCGTGGGGCGTCGTCGGCGGAGGCCGGGTTGAAGTCCGCGTAGGCCTTACCCGTGTACTTGCGCGAGAGCTCCTCGATCAGCTCCGGGCCGCCGTCCGTGCCGAGCGTGGCCGTACCGCGCACCTCGGCGTAGGTGTACGGCGCGGTGGACGGGTTGATCATCACGGTGATCCGCGGGTCGCGGCGCAGGTTCTGCTCCTTCCTGCGGCCCATGGTCGTGGAGATCAGCAGGTCGTCGCCGTCGCGCTTGATCCAGGTCACCGTCAGCTGCGGGCTGCCGTCGGGCTGGAGTGTGGCCACTGTCGCGAAGACAGGGGTGTCGTCGATGAGCTTCTTGAGGTCGTCGGAGAGTTCGGCAGACACAGGAACGGGCCCTTCCACGTGGACGTCCCGCACCCGTGGCACGGGACTCGACAACGGCTGGCACCGCCTCACGTTAGCTCCACAGCACGGCGTCCCGGGATATGACACGGACTCGGCGGGCGCTGTCGGTTCCCGCCCCGCGATCACCCCGTGGCGGGTTTCCGGCGTATCCGGGTCATGCCCCTTCGCGCAGGTCCGGCGGGTTCTGCGCAACTCGCCCACCGGACAGTCCTCGGCGTCAGCCTCGGTGTGCTGCCGCGCCGGCCCTGCTGCGGCGGCCGGTGGAGCGCTTCGTGCCGTTCGGCCACAGGCGGGGTTTCCGTTTCGCCGCGAGGTCCTCGACCCAGCCGACCGCGAGGACCGCCAGGCCGATGAGCGGCCAGATCAGGGCGAACATCCACAGCGTGTACGTGCTGCTGAGGGCCTCCGCCCCGCGCTCGCTCTGCATGAAGGGGAGCCGGTACAGCAGGTCGACGAGCGGGACCGTCGCCATGATCAGCATGTTGTGCCACAGGTAGATGGTGACCGCGCGGTTGTTGGAGAGGGTCACCAGTTTGTCCCACTGCGCCAGGCGTCCCGGGAGTTCCTGCCACGACGGGGAGTACTGGAGCAGGATCACCACGAAGCCGAACGACCAGGTGGCCTGGGCCAGCGGGATGTCGTTGAGGTCCCAGCCGTCGGAGCCCAGGTGGTTCGACGCCCACCACAGGCCGAAGGCCATCACCAGGGACGCGCAGGAGACCGAGACGTAGCGCGGGATCTGCTTCAACAGGCCGTCGTGGTGGGCGAAGCCCAGCACCCAGCAGCCGCCGTAGACCGCGAAGTCGGTGATCGCGCGGCCCGTTTCACCGGGGATGGTCACCAGGCCCGTGCCGACGATCGCCGTCAGGCCCAGCGGGGCGAGCAGCGTCGGCCAGGGGGCCCGGCGGAACGCCCACAGCAGCAGCGGCGACGCGATGACGAACCACAGGTAGGCGCGCAGGTACCAGAGCGGGCCCGCGGCCTGCACCGCCCAGGTGACGTCCAGCAGGCCCGACGGGGAGCCGAGTTGCCACGGGTAGGGCGGGGCGCCGATCGGGATGATGTAGTTGACCAGCCCGATCAGGCCCCAGGTGCCGTCGTCCTTCGCGGGGTTCCAGCCGTTCACGAACATCATCGTCAGCACGACCGCGGCGAACGCCCACAGGGGCGGCAGGAGACGGCGGATCCGGCTGCGGATCACGCTCGCCGCCGGGCGCTTCAGGGAACGCGCCATCAGCGAACCCGCGAGCGCGAACATCACGCCCATCGACGGGAACAGCACCGTCAGCCAGGCCCAGCCGAACAGGTGGTAGACCACGACGCGGACCAGGGCGATGGAGCGCAGCAGGTCGAGGTACCGGTCGCGGCCCGGCTTCCCGGTGCCGGCGGCCCGGGCGGCGGGCTCCGGTACGGGTGCGGGCTCGGTCGTGCGCTGGGTCATGCCACGGGCCTCCGGTCATCGTTGCTCTGCGCACGCTGGCCGGGCACGGAGCCGCCGGGCGCCTCGACGACGCCGGTGCGCCGCAGCTTCTGCCAGCGCAGGCGGCCGCCGGTGAGGGCGGTGATCCAGGACTGGAGCAGCACGACGTACATGAGCTGGCGGTAGAGGACCTGCTGCAGCGGCAGCGAGATCAGATGGGTCATGCGTTCGCGGTCGAGGCGGAAGGCGAAGGCCGCGCAGACCGCCTGGATGGCCAGGACGCCCAGCCACGCCATGATCGTCTTCTGGGTCGGGCCGAAGACGATGCCGTAGAGCAGGAAGACGTCGATCAGGGGGGCCAGCAGCGGGGCCACGATCATGAACAGGGAGACGAAGGGCAGGCCCACGCGGCCGAAGCGGCCCGAGGGGCCCTTCTCGATCACGGAGCGGCGGTGCTTCCAGATGGCCTGCATGGTGCCGTACGACCAGCGGTAGCGCTGGGACCACAGTTGCTGGACGGTCTCCGGGGCCTCGGTCCAGGCGCGGGCGTTCTCGGCGTAGACCACGCGCCAGCCGGCGCGGTGCAGCGCCATGGTGACGTCGGTGTCCTCGGCGAGCGTGTCGTCGCTCATGCCGCCGATCGGGACCAGCGCCGAGCGGCGGAAGGCGCCGACGGCCCCCGGGATGGTCGGCATGCAGCCCAGGATGTCGTACATCCGGCGGTCCAGGTTGAAGCCCATCACGTACTCGATGTGCTGCCAGGCGCCGATGAGGCTGTCCTTGTTGCCGACCTTCGCGTTGCCCGCCACGGCTCCCACCTTCGGGTCGCCGAAGGGCTGGACGAGTTCGCGGACGGTGGACGGCTCGAAGACCGTGTCGCCGTCCATCATCACGACGATGTCGTAACGGGCGTTGGCCAGGCCCCGGTTGAGCGCCGCCGGTTTGCCCGCGTTGAGCTGGCGGATCACCCGGACGTTGGGCAGGCCCATGGCCTCGACGATGCGGGCCGTGCCGTCGCTGGAGCCGTCGTCGATGACCAGGACCTCGATCGGGTGGTCGCTGTCCATCAGGGAACGGACGGTGTTCTCGATGCACTTGGCCTCGTTGTAGGCCGGGACCAGCACCGTCACCGGTTCGGTGACCGGTGGACCCCAGCCGAAGCCCCGGCGGCGCACCCGGCGGGCGTGGACGCCGGAGAGGACGAGCATCAGCACGAAGCGGCCGATGACCAGGGTGCCGACGATCGCCAGGCCCGCCGCCAGACCGCCGGTGACCTTCTCCGAGGCCTGGACCAGGAAGACCCACGCCTTGCCCTTCCACAGCTCGGGGCCGGTCACCTGGCTCATCGCGCTGGGCGCGTCCAGGGCCTCGGTGAGGTTGTCGAACTCGTAGCCCTTCTCCTTCAGGTCGGGCAGGAACTTGTCCAGCGCCGCGACGGTCTGGCTGCGGTCGCCGCCGGAGTCGTGCATCAGGACGATGGCGCCCTCGCCGTTCTCGGGCGTGGCACGGCGGATGATCTCGTCGACGCCGGGCCGCTGCCAGTCCTCGCTGTCGGTGTTGTTGACGACGGTGATGTAACCGCGGCTGCCGATGTACTCGGTGACCGGCCAGGACTTGTTGTCCATGGCGGCGGAGAAGGAGGAGTACGGCGGGCGGAAGAGCGAGGTGCGGATGCCGGCCGCGCCGGTGATCGCCAGCTGGTTCTGCGACAGCTCCCAGTCGATGCGCCTCTTGGACTGGAGGGAGAGGTCGGGGTGGTTGAACGTGTGCAGGCCGATCTCGTGGCCCTCGTCGACCATGCGCTGGACGAGGCCCGGGTAGCGGGAGGCCATGGTGCCGGTGACGAAGAAGACCCCGTGCGCGTCGTGCTTCTTCAGCACGTCCAGCACCCTCGGCGTCCAGACCGGGTCCGGACCGTCGTCGAAGGTGAGGACCAGCCGGTGGTCGGGCACGCTCAGGCTCTCGGTGCGGCCGCCACGGGCGTCGATGACCGGGCCGCCCTCGAGGATCTTGTCCGGCACCTTGTCGGTGGGCGCGGGCGGCTGGACGCGGTGGTCGGCGAGGATCTCGCTGTGCGTGTATCCGCGCAGCATGAGCATCGCCGCCAGGGCGACGAGCACGAGCAGCGGAAGCAGCAGGCGCAGGGGCAGACGGCGACGCCTGGGCTGACTGCGACGCCGGGAGCCGCCTCGGGCTCCGGTCGCGGACCCGGGGCGGTGGGAGTGGGATGCCATCAGAGGACGTGCTCCGGGGACGGTGCGGCGGGGTCGGTGGACGGGGCCGGCTGTGCGGCGGGGCTCTCGGCGGCCACGACCGGCCGGTCGGCGGGCGCCTGGGCGAGTTTGTCGGTGCCGGCGGGTTCCTCGTCGCCGGGGTCCTCCCCGGCGGGGGGCGGGGCCGGAGCGGTGCTGGTGCCGCCCGAGGGGGTCGTCGGGGCGGCGGGCTCCGACCCGGCCGGGGGGCCTGCCGGAGCGCTCGGGGAGGCGTCGGCGCCGGTGCCCGGCTTCGGGGTGGTCCCGGTCGGCGGCGTCGGCGTCGGGGCGGCGGGCTCGACGGCTCCGTCCCCGGCGGCGGCCCCGCCACCCGCGGGGAGGCCGGCGTCGGGCGGGGTGACGGGGTCGGGTTCGCCGGCGGTCGGCTCGGTGCCCGGCTCCGGGGTGGCATCGGCGTCGGGGGACGCGTCCGGTTCGGCGGGCTGCGGCGAGGTGTCGACCTTCTCGGCGGGCTTCTCCTGCTCCTGGCCGTGGACGGGCACCCAGGGGGCGTCGGAGTTGCCGGACAGCAGCGTGGCGACGATGACGACGGCGTACGCCGCGCAGGCGAGACCGACGACCAGGCCGATACGGCGGTAGCGGCGGACGCGGCGGCCCGACTCGTCGACGAAGACGGGCCCGTCGGAGGGCTCGTGCGCTGCTCTGCCGCCCGGCCGGTCCGGTGTGCCGAGCAGCATCCCGTTCCCGATCTGCACGGCGTCGAGCTGGATCGTCACCTCGTGCGGGTCATGGGTCTGCCCGGCGGAGTCGTCGGCGTCGGCTGCGTTGTCGACAGGCACGTCGTCGGTGAGCGCGTCGAGGACGGGAACGTCGGCGGCGGGGGCCGCGGGAGCGGGAACGGTGGGCAGGACGGCCGTCGCCGGGGCGTCCTCCTGCCAGGGGTCGCGCGGCATTCCTTCCGGTCCGCGCTGTACGGGCATCCTGCGCGTGCCGTCCGCGGCGGGCGCGCCGTCCATCGGGCGCGTCGCGGCGCTCGTGTCGTACGGGTAGGGCCAGTCGTCCCTGCTGGAGGCGTAGGGTCTGTGCTCCGGCTCGGCGGCGCGGCCGGCCGTGCCCCGGGAGAACCAGTCCCCGTGGTCGCCCTCGGGCGCCGACACGGTCTCGGACCGCTCCGGTTGGGCGTCTTCTCGCCACTTTTCCACGCGCACGCACTTCCCCCCACGGGACTGTTCCGGGGTGCGCTCGCGGCCCGAGCACTCGCCGTCGGATCCGGGCCCCCCACCCGCTCCGAGCGCCCCGTCTATCACACCGTGCTCGAGCATCGAATGTAGCGCACGCGGAGGTTCTGTGTTCCCCCGGTGCCGTTTCGTGTCATTCGCGAGACATCCGAGACATCAGGGAGAACTCATGACAACAAGATCACCGTCCGAAACCCACCCGTTCACAGGGCGCCGCAGCCAACCCTCATCGGCGGCGATATCGGCCGCAGCCCTGCGAAGTCCGTCCAGAGCGGGGTGAATTCTTCCTTTCCGCCATATCAGCGACACGGGTGACAGCGGAACGGGATCGACCAGCGGGCGCACCACCATCGAGGTCAGCGCGGGGAAGTCCACCACGGCGAGGATCGGACGACGCGTCCTGGCCATGATCCGCTCGAACTCCTCCTCCCCGACGGCCAGGGGTTCCGGCGGCGCGAGGGCGATGTCCCGCCCCTCGAACAGCAGCAGGGCGAGGTCGGTCCACTCCGGTGTGCGCGGATTGCCCGCCCCGGCGTACACCGTCTCGCCGGCCATCGCGGCGAGCGGCACCTCCTCCAGTGCGGCCAGCCGGTGGTCCTCGGGCAGCACCACCGCCATCGGCTCGTACCGCACGGGCTGCTGGTCGAGCCCGGCCCGCAGCACCTCGGGAAGCCCCGCGAACCGCCCGAAAGACGCGTCCAGCCGCCCCGCGAGCACCTCGGCCGCGGCCCAGGTCAGGCCGCTCTCGTAGCGGGCCATCAGCTCGTGGCCGGGGGTGAGTTCGCGGGCCCGGTGCAGGACCCGGCGCGGGGTCGGCAGGCCCGGGGAGTTGAGGTCCACCAGCAGCGGGCGGGTCTGCCCGGCGGCGGCGATCAGGTCGTCCTGCGCCTGGAGGACGCGGCGGGCGTACGGCAGCAGGTGTTCGCCGTCGGCGGTGAGCGCCACCTGGCGGGTGGTCCGCACGAACAACTCACTGCCCAACTCCCGCTCCAGCCGCCGCACATCACGGCTGAGCGCCTGCTGGGCGACGTACAGGCGGGTGGCGGCGCGGGTGAAGTGCAGTTCCTCGGCGACGGTGACGAAGGCGCGCAGGAGGCGGGGGTCGAGGTGGGCGGGGGCGGACACCCGGTGAACCTACAACGCCGGTGCGTGAATCGGTACCGATCAGGTGTTGGACCGGTGCCGCGGGGGCGGGCGACGGTGAGTCCATGCCTCAGTCGACCTTCCGCAACCGCCGCGCGACCTCCCGGGACACCCCGCTGTTCACCGTCACGGCCGACACCCTGGTCGTCGTCGACTTCGCACCGCGTGGGCGGCCGGACGGCTCCCGCGGCCGGGCGCCGGGCCCGTACCGCCGTCTGTTCGCCCTGCCCGGCGCCCGCGCGTTCACCGTCTGGAACCTCGTCGCCCGGCTGCCGATGGGCATGTTCAGCGTGAGCGCGGTCATGATGATCGCCGGGGCGCGGGATTCGTACGCCCTCGCCGGTGCCGTCGTCGCGACCGGTCTGGCGGCGACCGCGGTGGTCGCCCCGTGGACGGCACGGCTGGTCGACCGGTACGGGCAGGCCCGCGTCGCCCTGCCCGCGACGGTGTTCGCCGTGCTCGGCTCCCTCGCGCTGCTGCTCTGCGTGCGCCACGGCACCCCCGCCTGGACCCTTTTCGCCGCCTACGCCGCCACCGCCACGACGCCCAACACCGGCGGGATGTCCCGGGCCCGCTGGGCCCACCTGCTGAAGGGCCGTGCCGACGCCGCCGAAGGGCTGCACACCGCGAACTCCTTCGAACAGGCCGCGGACGAGCTGTGCTTCATGCTGGGCCCGGTGCTCGCGGCCTTCCTCTGCTCGGCACTCTTCCCGGAGGCGGGCACGCTGGTGGGTGCGCTGCTGCTGCTGACGGGCGTGACCCTGTTCGCCGCCCAGCGCTCCACCGAGCCGCCGGCCGAGCGGCGCGCCCAGGGCCGGGCTCCCTTCCACGCGCCCGGGATGCGCCCGCTGCTCGTCGTCTGCCTGGCGACCGGTGAGGTGTTCGGCTCGATGGAGGTCGTCACGATCGCGTTCGCGGACGCGCAGGGGCACCGCTCGGCGGCCGGCGCGGTGCTGGCCCTCCAGGCGGCCGGCTCCTGCGCGGCGGGCCTCGCCTACGGGGCGGTGCGCCCGGCGGGGTCCGCCCGGTCCCGACTGCCCCTGTGCCTGGCCGCGATGACCGCGCTGATGGTCCTGCCGCTGCTCGCGGCGGCCCTCACCGGCTCGCTCCTGCTGCTGGCGGGGGCGCTTCTGCTGGCCGGGATGGCCACGGCGCCGACGATGGTCACGACGATCACGCTGGTCCAGCGCCGCACCCCCGAGGGCCGGCTGAACGAGGGGATGACGCTCGCGGTGACCGGCCTGCTCGGCGGGATCGCCTGCGGCAGCGCGGCCGGCGGCTGGGCCGTGGAACACGCCTCGGCGGCGGCCGGGTACGGGGTTCCGGTGACGGCGGCCGGGACGGCCCTGCTGACGGCACTGGCCCTGCCCGGACCGCTGAGCCCCCGCTCACCGTTCGGTCCGTCGAACCGCTCCGCCGATTCCCGCCCGCCCCATTGACGGCCCCCGGCTCGCACACCTTCACCGGTCGAAGCGCTTCGACACGCTTTGCCCACCCGCTCTGCCTCCCGCCCCCTCCCCCGCGAACCGTGTCAGTGGAGGACCCCCGACGTCGAAGATCGCGGATGCGGCCCGGCGCCGCGTCCGGAACGCCGGTCGCGAGCCGGGCTACCGGACGCGCCCGCCCGTACCCTTGACGCCGCCGTCCGGGGCGGCTTCCGGGTCCTGGCACCGGTGGTCCCGGCGCGCTCCGGGGAACCGCTCCCACAGCCATGCCCCGGCGAAAAGGACTGCCGAGCACGCGAACGGGGCCATGGCGTTGAACCTGTCCAACATGGCCCAGACCACGATCCCCGTCAGGAAGTTGACGCAGCCCAGGAAGGCGAACATGACCGAGTACCTTTTCGCCTCACTCATCCCCACTCCTCATACTCTTGACGGGCCGTAGCCGGCGCCGTACCGCGACGGCGTAGGACCCCCTTCCCTTACGGACGGTCGCCGTCCTCCACCCGCGAGGCCAGGGCCTCGCGTGCGACCCATGGGGAGGTCGGCCGCGCATGGCAAAGGCCCCGCCGCTGCAGCGGCGGGGCCTTTGCCCACATGGGAATTGTGGAGATGGCGGGAATCGAACCCGCGTCCAACGGTGCGGAACCAGGGCTTCTCCGTGTGCAGTCCGCTGTGCTTTTCTCGGCCCCGGAGATCACGCGGACAAGTCTCCGACGGGCTCAGTCACTGTTGGTTTTCCCTCTTCACCCCGTGACCGGGATCAAGGTTTAGTCCCCTGAATGATGCCAGGATCCGGGTCGGGAACATCCCCGGGCTGACACTCCCTTTAGTAGGAGAGCTGCTGCTCGCTACCTGAAGATCAGGCAGCGAGGGCGAGCTCGCCCTGGGAGATGGATCGCTTGGAATTGGCGATTATTTTTTTCGGCCTGTGGTTTACGAGATCATGGCCGCTTCCTCGACACGCTTCCCCTGCCTCGACAGCCGCTGTCGAAACCGATCATCCCCATGTTTTCTTCTCAAGGTGCGCACCCACTGTGGGGTGCTGTCGCCATCGTACGTGACCAACGCGGGTCGGTGCCAGCGTATTCCCGTGCGACGGGTCCGGACCGGTCCGGGCCCCCTCACGCACGGCCGTCCGCCGCGGACGGGCGCTACGCCCGCTGCTTGCGGCGGACCGCCGAGATCGCCCGCTCGGTCTCGCGGCGGTCCTGCTTCTCCCGGAGCGTCTGGCGCTTGTCGTACTCCTTCTTGCCCTTCGCCAGCGCGATCTCCACCTTCGCGCGGCCGTCCTTGAAGTACAGGGCGAGCGGCACGATGGTGTGCCCCGTCTCCTGGGACTTGGACTCCAGCTTGTCGATCTCCGCGCGGTGCAGCAGCAGCTTGCGCTTGCGCCGCGCGCTGTGGTTGGTCCAGGTGCCCTGGCTGTACTCGGGGACGTGCACGTTGTGCAGCCACGCCTCGTTGCCGTCGAGCTGGACGAAGCCGTCCACCAGCGAGGCCCTTCCCTGACGCAGCGACTTCACCTCGGTCCCGGTGAGGACCAGGCCGGCCTCGTAGGTGTCGATGATGAGGTAGTCGTGCCGCGCCTTCTTGTTCTGCGCGATCAGCTTGCGCCCTTTTTCCTTAGCCATAGTGCCGCCCATTTTGGCACTACGGAGGGGGTCCGCGGGAAACCGGTTTCGGGGGCGGGGCGTGGGGTCCGGCCGAAGGGCTCCGGGCGCAAGGCGATGCACGTGCACGGCCGCACCGGCGGGAAGCTGCCGGCGGACCGGAGGACGTCGAAGTTCCTCGAGTGGACCCGCCGAAAGCCCGAGCCCTCCGGGTTCCAGCCGCCCCTGAGCCGACGCCGTCCGTGATGTCGACGGGGTCCCCGCGTGGGAACGCGCGTTTCACGGACGGCGTTTCCGAGTGCCGGCGCCGGGAAGCGGTGGCGTGGTGAGGCGGTGGGGGTGCGAAGCGGGTGGCGCGGGCACCGGCCGTCCGGTGGAACGGCGCCTACGCCTTCAGCCCGCTGCCCACCGTCTTCGCGTCGGCGTCGTCCTGCGGCTCCGCGGGCGCCACCACCGGGACGGCGCCCGTGGTGGTCATGACCGGCGGCGTGAGCACCGAGGCGTAGTCGTGCTGGGTGGAGTAGGTGAGGAAGCCCAGGTGCGCCTCGTAGCGGTCCAGGACGTCGTCGATCACCTGCTGGTGGGACAGGCCCATGAGGTCGTAGCCCTCGGAGCCGGTCTGGGTGAACACCTCGACCCGGTAGTAGACGTCCGTCTGGCGGGACATGCGTCCGCCGAACATCGGCACCGGGGCCTCGACGGCCTGCACCTGGTAGTGGAAGTCGCGGTGCTCGGGGATCGTGACCACCAGCGCGTGGCCGGCGATGCCGGTGTCCTCGTTCGGGACCAGGTCCAGCGTGGCCTGGTAGCCCTGCTTCCCGAATTCACGGACCACGTCGGCCAGCGCCGGCTGCACGGTGCGCTCCGTGAACTGGGCCACCTGCCTCTTCGAGGGGTAGGAGCGCATCCGCTCCAGCCGCTGGCGCCAGGTGCGCTCGGGCACGTGGCCGCCGTGCGCCGCCGTCGACTGCCGGCGCAGGACCCGGCCCTCGCGCTCGGCCCGCTCCATGCGCAGGACCTTGGAGAAGGAGGCCATCACCAGCCAGGCGATGACCGTCACCGGCAGGGCGAAGATGAGTGTCGCGTACTCCATGGTGGTGACCCCGCCGGCCACCAGCATCGCGATGGTCAGCACCGCGGTGAGCACCGCCCAGAAGACGCGCAGCCACTTCGCCCCGTCCTGCGACGGTTTGGGGATCGAGGAGGAGAAGTTGGACATCACCATGGCGCCGGAGTTGGCGCTGGTGAGGTAGAAGAGCAATCCGGACAGCGTGCCGAGGCCGATCAGG
This sequence comes from Streptomyces sp. NPDC050388, assembly GCF_040655635.1. Classification (NCBI taxonomy): domain Bacteria; kingdom Bacillati; phylum Actinomycetota; class Actinomycetes; order Kitasatosporales; family Streptomycetaceae; genus Streptomyces; species Streptomyces sp. NPDC050388. The sequence goes on along the minus strand of NZ_JBFAKH010000013.1, from coordinate 24,093 downwards.
AAGCCGGCGCCGGGGAACATCTCCAGCAGCGCGAACCAGCCCTTCTCCGGACTGTCCACAGCCTGTTGGGCGAACTCCTCGTTCCCGTTCAGGACCTGGTGCATGGCGCTGTTGCCGAAGATGCTCACGAGCAGGAAGTCGCAGAGCACCGGGGCGGTGATGGCGGCGATGACGAACTCGCGCAGCGTGCGGCCGCGGGAGATACGGGCGAGGAACAGGCCCACGAACGGGCCCCAGGCCAGCCAGAACGCCCAGAAGAACAGGGTCCAGCCGCCCATCCACTCGGAACCCCCCTCCTGGTAGGCGAAGGTCTGCAGGGTCCGGTCCGGCAGCGAGAAGACGAACCGGCCGATGTTCTCCACCAGGGCGTTGAGCAGGAACGCCGACTCTCCGGTCACCAGGATGTACAGCAGCATGGCCGCCGCGCCCCAGATGTTCAGCTCGGAGATCAGCCGGATCCCCCTGTCCAGGCCCGAGGTGCAGGCGACGATGGTCATGATCACTGCCACGACCACCAGCGCGATCTGCAGGGCCAGGCCCTCCGGGAGGCCGAACAGCAGGGAGAAGCCGACGTTCAGCAGCACGACGCCGATGCCCATGGAGGTGGCGACGCCGAAGACGGTGCCGACCAGGGTGACGATGTCGATGGTGTCGCCGATCCCGCCGCGGACGCGCTTGCCGAGCAGGGGGTACAGGGCGGCCCGGATGGACAGCGGCATGCCCCAGCGGTAGGCGAAGTAGCCCATGGCCATGCCGAGCAGCGAGTACATGGCCCAGCCGGCCACACCGTAGTGGAACATGGTCCAGACCACGGCGTCCTGAGCGGCCGCGGCCGTCTGGCCCTCGCCGGCCGGTGGAGCCATGTACTGGGAGATGGGCCCGGTGACGGAGTAGAAGAGCATGTCGATGCCCACGCCGGCGGCGAACAGCATGGCCACCCAGGTGAAGAGCTTGTACTGCGGCCGGGAGTGGTCGGGGCCGAGCCGGACGGAGCCCTGCTTGGACAGCGCGACCCAGAGCACGAACACGATCACCACGGTGACGGTCAGGACGTAGAACCAGCCGAGGTTCTCCGCGATCCAGGCCACCATGCCCCGCATGGTGCCGGCGGCGTGCCCGGGCGCGAACATGGCCCAGAGGGAGAAGGCGACGATGATGGCCGAGGCGATGACGAAGACGCGCCAGTTGACCTTGGGGCCGGGCTCCTCGATGAGTTCCGCGGGGGCCTTGCTGAGCTCCTGGCGGGAGACGGGAGGACGGTTCTCGGCCTCCTGGCCGTGGCGCCGCCGTTCGGTGCCGCCGAGGTGACGGCGTTCGATCGGGGCCTTCGGCTGCTCGTTCCCGGGGCGGGGCGTGTCTACGGCTTCCGGCATGCGTTCCTGTTCCTATCGGCGACAAGTTCGGGCGGGCGTCAGCGTGGGCAGAGGTCCGCGGCCTCGATCCCGAAAGAAGGGGGAGAGGCTGTGCGCAGGGGGCACAGGGGGGCACTCCGTCGTACGCCCTATCTGGCCATGTTAGCCCCGATGTCGGATATGCCCCGGGTGGCGGCTCACGAGGGCAGGGGACCAGGGCGCCGCGCGGGGCCCTGTCCGACGCATACCCGTCGTCCGCCCGGAGGGCGGGTTCGGCGGCGCGCCGGGGGTCGCTCCTCCCCTCTGCTCATGGGGGTTTCCCCTGTTCGAGCGGAGCCGAGAGGGGGAGGAGCCACGTGGGCGTTTCGGCAACGCGGCTGGGGTCCCCCCTGCCCGAAGAACTCGGGGGAGGGTGTGCCGAACGTCACTGGGCAGACGGGGGGTCTGCCGGCCAGGACCTAGCGGCCGAGGCCGGCGAGGACCGTGCCCGCCTGCTGGAGCGCTTGCTCCTCGGCCTCCAGGTCGGGGGTGATGCCCCGGCCGTCGACGCCCCGGCCGGACGGGGTGCGGTAGTGGCCGACGGTCAGTTCGGCGACCGAGCCGTCGGGCAGCCGTCCGGGCATCTGCACGGAGCCCTTGCCGAAGGTGCGGGAGCCCACCACGACCGCCCGGCCCCGGTCCTGGAGGGCTCCGGTGAGCAGTTCGGCCGCGCTCATCGTCCCACCGTCGACGAGCGCGACCAGGGGTCTGGTGGTGTCGCCGCCGGGCTCGGCGTGCAGGGCGCGCTGCTCGCCCTCGACGTCGTAGGTGGCGACCAGGCCGCCGTCGAGGAAGGCGGAGGCCGCGGTGACCGCCTCGGCGACCAGGCCGCCGGGGTTGCCGCGCAGGTCGAGGACGAGGCCGGCGTCGGCCGGCGCCTCCTCCACGGCGGCCCGGACCTCGTCGCCGGAGCCCTTGGTGAAGGCGCCGACCTTGACGACGGTGATCCGGCCGGGGAGTTCGTCCACGGTGACGGTGTCCCGGGACAGCCTGGCCCGGCGCAGGGTCTCGCTCCACGTGCGCGTGCCGCGTTCCAGGCCGAGGCGGACGGTGGTGCCGGCGGACTCGGCCGCGTCGTCACCGCGGAGCAGGGAGACGACCTCGGTGACGGGCCACCCGTCGACCCGCTCGCCGTCGACGCTGCGCAGCCGGTCGCCCGCGCGGATACCGGCGTCGGCCGCGGGGGTGTCGCTGCCCACCCTGGTCACCTCGATACGGCCGGACCGTTCGCGGGCCCACAGACCGACGCCGGTGTACCGGCCGTCGAGGGCGTCCTCGAACTCCTCGTACTCGCCCGGGGAGTAGACGGCGCCCCACCGGTCCCCGCTGCGGCTGACGGCGCGCTCGGCGGCCTCCACGGGGGACGTGCCGGCCTCCATGGCCTCCTCGGCCGCCTCGGCGACCTCCGCGTGGCGTCCGGTGGGGGCGGCCGCCTGGGTGGGGCGCGCGGCGGGCTTCCGGTCGGTCGCGGGCAGGCTGCCGGTGGCCGCGCCGGCCACGAGCACGCTCGCGAACACCAAGGTCAGGGCGGATCCGCGACGGACGCGGCGGGGCTGACAGAACAGGGCACGACCTGACATGCCGGCGAGTCTAGGACAACGCGAAGGGGCGCACGGCCGGTTGACCGTACGCCCCCTCTTGGCAAGAGTCACACCTTCAGGTACTTGCGCAACGCGAAGAAAGCAGCCAGGGCAGGCATCAGCAGACTGGTGGCGAGGATCAGCGGAAGCTTCGTCAACACCGCGTCCCAGCCGATGAAGTTGATCAGATTCAGCTTCTCCGACAGCGCCAGTCCGTTGTCGATGATGAAGTACCGGCCGACCAGCAGGAATCCGCAGGCGAGGGTGCCGCCGATGAGTCCGGCGACCGCGGCCTCCATGATGAACGGCGCCTGGATGTAGAAGCCCGAGGCGCCGACCAGACGCATGATCCCGGTCTCCCGCCGACGGCTGAACGCCGAGACGCGCACCGTGTTGACGATCAGCATCAGGGCGACGACCAGCATGAGCGCCATCACCGCGCGGGCGGCCCAGTTCATGCCGTTCAGCAGCCCGAAGAGGTTGTCCAGGATGCCCTTCTGGTCCTGCACCGACTGCACCCCGTCCCGCCCGTCGAAGGCGGTCGCGACGACCTGGTACTTCTCCGGGTCCTTCAGCTTGATGCGGTACGACTCCTGCATCTGGTCCGGGGTGAGGGAGCTGGCCAGCGGGGAGTCGCCGAACTGCTCCTTGTAGTGCTTGTACGCCGCGTCCTGGGACTCGTAGGTGACCGAGTCGACGACCGACATCTTCTCCAGGTCGCCCTTGATCTGCCCCTTCTGGTCCTCGGTCACCGCGCCCTTGGCGCAGTTGGGGTCGGACTCGGCGTCGCTCTTGTTGCACAGGAAGATGGAGACGTTGACCTTGTCGTACCAGTAGCCCTTCATGCTGCTGACCTGGTCGCTCATCAGGAGCGACCCGCCGAACAGGGCGAGCGACAGGGCGACGGAGACGACGACGGCGAAGGTCATCGTCAGATTGCGGCGGAGACCGACACCGATCTCCGACAGAACGAACTGGGCGCGCATGGCGTGGGGTTAAGCCTTTCCGTTCCTCGTCAGTGCTGGTAGCCGTAGACGCCGCGTGCCTGGTCGCGGACGAGGCGGCCCTTCTCCAGCTCGATGACGCGCTTGCGCATCTGGTCCACGATGTTCTGGTCGTGCGTCGCCATCACCACGGTGGTGCCCGTCCGGTTGATGCGGTCGAGCAGCTTCATGATGCCCACCGAGGTCTGCGGGTCGAGGTTGCCGGTGGGCTCGTCGCAGATGAGCAGCTTGGGCCGGTTGACGAAGGCCCGCGCGATGGCGACGCGCTGCTGCTCACCGCCGGAGAGCTCACCGGGCATCCGGTCCTCCTTGCCACCGAGCCCGACGAGGTCGAGCACCTGCGGCACGGACTTGCGGATCTCGCCCCGGGACTTGCCGATGACCTCCTGCGCGAAGGCCACGTTCTCGGCGACCGTCTTGTTGGGCAGCAGGCGGAAGTCCTGGAACACCGTCCCCAGCTGGCGCCGGACCTGCGGCACCTTCCAGTTGGAGACGCGCGCGAGGTCCTTGCCCAGGACGTGCACCTGACCGTGGCTGGCCCGCTCCTCGCGGAGGATCAGCCGCAGGAAGGTGGACTTGCCGGAGCCCGAGGACCCCACGAGGAACACGAACTCGCCCTTCTCGACCTCCAGGGAGACATCTCGGAGGGCAGGACGGTTCTGCTTGGGGTAGGCCTTGGAGACGTTGTCGAATCGGATCACGGGTGCACCACGGGTCGCCGGGGGTAGATGTGCGTGACCTTACGCGAAGCGGAAGCCCGACCGCAGTCACCGGAGTGGGTTGCGCGCCACTTGCGCGCTTTATGCCGGATGTGCGGCGGGCCCGCCGGCCCGGGGTCGGGGGTGGGCAGGATACGGGGGCCGCGCCGATTTCCGGGGAACCTGGCACAGTGGTGGGGGGAACGTTCGCGCCGCCGCGGGCGTTGTACTGACTGGAACCGGTGCGAGGAAGGAGAGCGGATGACGTACGACCGGCTGGTGTGCGCCAACTGCGCCGCACCCGTGAGCGAGGGCCGGTGCCCGGTGTGCCGTGCGAGCCGCGAGCGGATGCAACAGGTGAACTTCTTCGCGGGCCTGAACCCCATGACGCTGATCGCGCTGCTGGCTGTCCTGGTCGCGGCGGTGGCGCTGCTCGCCCACCAGACCGTCTGACCGTCGCGGATCCGCCGTCCGGCGCGGAGAACCCCGAGCACGCCCGAGGGGCCCGGAGCACATGTGCGCTCCGGGCCCCTCGGCCTGTGTCCCTGCCCTGCGTACGGTGCGTACGCGCGGCGTCACCGTCAGGCGGCGGCGCCACCGCGGCCGGTCATGAGGCGCGGCAGCACGCGGAAGCCGATGCCGCCGGCGATCATCGTGGCGGCGCCGATCACCAGGAAGGTCATCTCGGCGGCGCCGGTCTCGGCGAGCTCCTGGCCGTTGCCCTGGGCCGACGTGGCGGGCTCGTCACCCGTGTCGGTGAGGGCCGAGGAGCCCTGCTCCTGGGTGGAGACGTCGGAGCCCCCGGCGGGGTTGGCGGCGTTGCCGCCACCGCCGTTGCCCTTGCCGTTACCCGGGGTGCTCGGGGCCGTCGTGGGGTCCTCGGTCGGATCCGTCGTGGGGTCCTCGGTCGGGTCCTCCGTCGGGTCCTCGGTCGGATCCGTCGTGGGGTCTTCGGTCGGGTCCTCCGTCGGGTCCGTCGTGGGGTCCTCGGTCGGGTCCGGGTCGGTCGGAATGGTGGGCTCGGTCGGGTCCGGCTCCGTCGGGTCCGTCGGCTCGGTCGGCTCGGTCGGGTCCGCGTCCTCGAGGTTCACGTTGACGCCGACGTTGGCGCCCTGGCTCCCGACACCGGCGTTCACGCCTATGCCGAGGGCGGAGGCCGCGCCGGCGGCGGTCAGCGAGGCGCCGCCCGCGATCACGGCAGCGGCCGCGATCCGTGCGACACGGATACGCGTCTTCTTGGTCATCTGGTTGCTACCCCCAGTAGCTCATCGTCAATGAGGCGGCGCTCGGGGCCGTGATCAACGGGGGTCACTGCGGTGAAACGCCCCCCGGTTCACATGCGCCCCAGAGATACGCATGCCGCGCCTCACCCTTCCCACTTTTCAAATCGACGTCAAGGCCGTTGCGTACGCGATGTCCACCTCCGCACGGTTTGCCGGTCGTCGAAGCTGTGAGTGTGATGCAAAACCCCGACATCCTCGACATGAGAAAGGCAACTGCCGCCCCGAGGGCGGCAGTTGCCTTGTCGACAAAGCGCTGTCAGCGCGGGGATCACTTCTCCCGCTGCTTGCGCCAGCGAATTCCGGCCTCCAGGAAGCCGTCGATCTCACCGTTGAACACGGCTTCGGGGTTGCCGACTTCCTGCTCCGTGCGCAGGTCCTTGACCATCTGGTAGGGGTGCAGCACGTACGAACGCATCTGGTTGCCCCAGGAGTTGCCGCCGTCGCCCTTGAGGGCGTCCATCTTGGCCTGCTCCTCCTGGCGGCGCCGCTCCAGCAGCTTGGCCTGGAGGACGTTCATCGCGGTGGCGCGGTTCTGGATCTGGGAGCGCTCGTTCTGGCAGGAGACCACGATGCCGGTCGGGATGTGCGTGATGCGCACCGCGGAGTCGGTCGTGTTGACGCCCTGGCCGCCGGGGCCCGAGGAACGGTAGACGTCGACGCGCAGCTCGCTCTCGTCGATGTCGACGTGGTCGGCCTTCTCGACGACGGGGAGCACCTCGACGCCCGCGAACGAGGTCTGGCGCCGGCCCTGGTTGTCGAAGGGCGAGATGCGCACCAGTCGGTGCGTGCCCTGCTCGACCGAGAGGGTGCCGTAGGCATAGGGCGCCTGCACGGCGAAGGTGGTCGACTTGATGCCGGCCTCCTCCGCGTACGACGTCTCGTAGACCTCGGTCTTGTAGCCGTGCTGCTCGGCCCAGCGCAGGTACATCCGCTGGAGCTTCTCCGCGAAGTCGGCGGCGTCGACGCCACCGGCCTCCGCCCGGATGTTGACGAGCGCCTCACGGGCGTCGTACTCGCCGGACAGGAGGGTACGGACCTCCATCTCGTCGAGCGCCTTCCGGACGCCCTCGAGCTCGGCCTCGGCCTCCGCGCGGGTGTCCGGGTCGTCCTCCTCCTCGGCCATCTCGAAGAGAATGGCGAGATCGTCGATCCGCCCGCGCAGCGTCTCCGCCTTCCTGACCTCGGCCTGGAGGTGGGAGAGCTTGCTGGTGATCTTCTGCGCCGCCTCCGGGTCGTCCCACAGGGAGGGCGCGGCCGCCTGCTCCTCGAGCACGGCGATGTCTGCCCTCATCCTGTCGAGGTCCAGAACGGCCTCGATCGACTCCATGGTCGAGGAGAGGGACTTGAGCTCTTCGGATACATCGACGACTGCCACACCCCCAGCGTAACGGCTCGCTCGAGCCGCCCCTACCGAACACCGGGCCGGAATCCCCACCGGCGGTGTCAGTGCGGGTCACGCGTGGGGCGGGTGCGACTCAAGGGGTGGCTGGGGCCGAGTTGTTGCTGTCGTTGCCGCCCTTGGGGTTCGTTCCCGGCTCGTCGTCCGAGGTGGCCAGCCAGGCACCGGCGCCCACCGCGGCCAGCAGGGTCACCGCCAGCACGGCCAGGGTCAGCCGGCGTCGGCGGGCGAGCGCGCGGTTGCGGGCCGAACCGGGGCGGCGGGCGCCGCTCGCGCGGGGGGCGCGGGCCGTGCCGCGGGCGCCGCCGGCCAGCTCGTCGGGGCTCGGTACCCGCATCGAGGTGTGGGTGTCCCGGTTGGAGTCGGCCGGCCTCGCGCCCGGCACCAGCGGGACCGCGCCGCGCCGCCGCACGGGCACCCCGGTGCCCGGTGCCGGGCCGGAGGCCGGGGTGCCCCCTTGCTCCGGCCTCTCCGTCCTGTCCGGCCTCTCCGGCTCCACCGGGTCCGTGCCCGGCTCGTCCACGTCCAGCGGCGGCATCCCCGCCAGCATCGGCAGCAGCTCCCGCAGCCGTGTCCCCAGCTCCGAGGCACGCAGCCGCGAGGCCGGCGCCTTGGCCAGGCACTGCACGAGCAGCTGCCACAGCTCGTCGGGGATGCCGGGGAGCGGGACCACCGACTCGGTGACGTGGCGGCGCAGCACCGCCCCGGGGTGTCCGCCGCCGAACGGCGTGAAGCCCGCGAGCAGCTCGTACAGGACCGTGGCGAGCGCGTAGATGTCGACCGACGCGCGCGGCGGCAGGCCCTCCACGATCTCCGGCGCCAGGTAGTCCGGCGTCCCGATGATCTTCGTGACCCGGGTGCGGCGCGGGGTGTCGATGAGTTTGGCCACGCCGAAGTCGGTCAGCAGGGCGCGGTGCGAGCCGCCGGGGCCGAGCGGGCCCTGCATGTCCAGCAGCACGTTCTCCGGTTTGACGTCCCGGTGCACGACCCCCGCCGCGTGCGCCGCCGCCAGGCCGTCCGCGATGTCGGCGACGATCGTCACCGCGGCCTCCGGCGCGAGCCTGCGCTCCCGGTCGAGCCGGGTGCGCAGATCCGTGCCGCGGACCAGGTCCATGACCAGGGCGAGATCGTTGCCGTCGACCACCAGATCGCGCACCGAGACGATGTGCGGGTGCTCCAGACCGAGCAGGGCCGTCCGCTCCCCCACGAAACGCCCGACGAGCTCCTGGTCGGAGGAGAGGTCCTCGCGCAGCAGCTTGATGGCGACGGGGCCTCGCGGCCCTTCGCCGAGCCACACCGTGCCGGCGCTGCCCCGGCCCAGGATCTGGTGGGCGGTGTACCGGCTGCCGATCTTCCGTGCCAAGACTGCTCCTACCGACGCGTGTTGCCGCCAAAGCTACGCGCCTCGAAAGCCGACGTTCACCGGGGACGGCGAATTCACCCGCCGGGTGTCGACAAATCGGCAAACAAGTCGGAACCGCCCCCGGAAGGGGGCGGGCGTCCCTTTCGGCCGGGGCTCTAAGGCGCCCCGGGTCCGCCCAGGTCCTGGATCCAGTCCGTCGCCGTGCCGAACCAGTCGGTGAGCTGGTCCCAGTAGCCCTTGCCGCTGCCGATCCAGCCCTGCAGCGGGCTCAGCTCCCAGATCAGCCAGCCCGCGACGAACAGGATGATGATCGTGAACAGGCAGCCCTTCAGGCAGCCGAGACCGGGGATGCGCATCGGGTTGGCGCTGCGCTGCCGCTGTCGGGGCTCGCGCGCGGGACGCCGCGGCTCCGGCGGCGGGGTGTACCGCTGCGGCTCCGGCTGCCGCGGTCGCTGCGGCGGTGGCGGGGCGTACTGCTGCGGCTGCTGGTACTGCTGCGGCTGCTGCCCGTAGCCGGGAGCGGGCTGGTGCTGCGGGCGGCGCTGCTGCGGCTGCTGCGGCGGCCGGGCGACCTGCCGCTGGGGACGGCGGCGCAGCGGGTCCTCGCCCGGGTCGAGGTACTGGACCTGCGTCTGCTCGTTGCGGTCGCGGGCCGCGCGCAGCTGGTTCTGCCAGGGGTGCGGGTCGTCGGGGCCGCCCTGTCCCTGGCCGCCCTGGCCGGGCGGGCCCGGTGGCACCGGGGGCATGACGGCGGTCGGGTCGGCGGCGCCGGAGGGCCCGCCGGTGTGGGCACCGGTGTGCGGCAGGACGCTGGTCGCGCCGTCGGGGTCGTACACGCCCCCGGTGTGCGGCAGCACCTGCGTCGGGTCGGCGGCACCGGGCGCGCCCGGCGTGCCGGGCACGGGGGCGGGCGCGGGGTCGGGCATGAGGAGCACGCCGACGTTCTCCGCGGCGGCGATCTGCGCGGAGTTCACGTGCACGCCGATTCCGTCGGCGACGACGCGCAGGCCGCGTGCGAGGTTCTCGGCGCTGGGCCGGTGCTCGGGTTCCTTGCTGAGGCAGCGCTCGATGACCGTCCACAGCGGGTCCGGGACCGTGGAGGGGCGGCGCGGTTCGGCGCTCAGGTGCTGGTGCAGCACCTCCAGGGCGGAGCCGCCGGAGAACGGCGGGCGGCCGGTGACCAGCTCGTACAGCAGGATTCCGGCGCCGTAGATGTCGACGGCGGAGGTCTGCGGGCGGCCCTCGGCGGACTCGGGCGCGATGTACGCGGGCGTGCCGACGAACTCGTGGGTGCGGGTCAGGCCCGGGGAGTCGGCCAGCCGGGCGATGCCGAAGTCGGTCAGCATCGGGTGCATCTCGCCGCCGTCCTGCTTGAGCAGGACGTTGGCGGGCTTCAGGTCGCGGTGCACCACGCCGTCGGCGTGGCTGGCGGCGAGCGCGTCGGAGATCTGGGCGGTCAGCAGCGCGGCGGCGACGGGGGTGAGAGGGCCGTTCTCCCGCAGGTAGCGGTGCAGGTCGGGGCCCTGGACGAGGTCCATGACCAGAGCCAGCAGATCGCCCTCGACGACCAGGTCGCGGACCCGGACGATGTTGGGGTGGGTCAGCCTGAGCAGGACGGAGCGCTCCCGCAGGAACCGCGTCACGATGTCCGCGTCGCTCGCGAGCTCCTCCTTGAGGACCTTGATCGCGACGGTCTCACCCGGCTGGCCGGGCACCGCCGCCTCGGCCCCCGCGGTCTCCCTCTGACGGCCCCGCCAGACGGTGCCCGTGGCGCCGCGTCCGATCTGCTCCTCGAGCAGGTACTTGCTCCCTACCGGCCGCACGTCATGCGCTCCCTGCTGCTTGCTTGGCTGGCGTACACCGTGGTTCGTCGTACCGCGGAACGGAATTGCTCCGCCCCACTGTAGGGCCTGGCCGGTGAATCCCCGCCTGCTCTGTGACGCCTGGCACGCACTCCCCCAAGCTCTCGGCTCCGCTCGAGCGGGGCCCCATCGAGGACCTTCCGGCGCCTTGCGATCGCACGCACCGGACGCCCCGGAGCCCGCCCTCCCCCGGGCGGACGACGGGGATGTGCCGGACAGGCCCGGTGCCGCCGCACGGGACACCGGCCTGTCGACTTCGGCGTCTTCCCGTCTCTTCCTGTCGGGTCCTTGTCGGGTCCTTGTCGGATCCGTGCCGGCTTTCCGCCCTGTGCCGGGTTCCCCGGGGCTGGGGTTTCCTCCGTACGGTTCCCCGTCCGTGTTCGACGGAAGACGCTCGACTCGGTCCGTTTGGTTGCCGGACACCGGACGTGACCGATCTCAAGTGGCGCTGAAACGATCACCCGCGGCGCATTGGGCAGGTACTTTTGAGGGCAGAGCCGACCAATCAAGATCATTTGATGCCGGGGGGCGGGCACGTTGCCGGTGTCAGGTGCGAGGATGCCTGCAGTACTGGCCGTACGTGCGCGTGTGGTGGTGGGGGAAGTCCGCGGTGGGGGACCGCGGGGCCGCTTCGTCCCCCTGTGCCGCGGGCGCCCGCGCAGAAGGGACCGCTCCCGGCGATGCAGATCCGGCTGACCGTCGTAGACCCGCTGGGCCCGCCCTCCCCCACGCGGGGCCACGTGGTCGTCACCGCCCCCGCCGGTACGGCCCTGGCGGCGGTGGCCGCCGCACTGGTCTCCGCGGTGTCCGGCGGCGACGGGGGATCCGGCTCCTCCTCGGGCTCGGGCGCCCCGGTGCTGTACGCCGGTGACCAGCGGCTGGACGCCCAGCGCTGCACCCTCGGCGAGCCTCCGCTGATCGACGGCGCGGTGCTGGCCGTGGGCGCCCCGGGCGAACCCGAGCCGCATCCCGAGCTGGACGACACCCCGACCCGGCTCCATGTCGTCGCCGGCCCCGACGCGGGGGGCGTCCACCTGCTGCACGGCGGCGAGATCCGCATCGGCCGCTCGGCCGACGCCGATGTGCCGCTCGACGACCCGGACGTCTCCCGGCTGCACTGCGCGGTGACGGTCGGCCCGGACGGCAGGGTCTCGGTCGCCGACCTCGGTTCCACGAACGGCACGACCCTGGACGGCCGACGGGTGGGCCCCCGCCCGGTCGCTCTGGCACCGGGCGCGCTGCTGCGGATCGGCGAGTCGGCCCTGCGCCTCACCCCGGCCGCCGGGCCGGGGGCGTGCGCGCGGACGACCCCGGACGGGGAGGGGCACGTACGCGTGCCGAATCCACGCGCGGGCGAGGACCGTGTCGGTGGTGGCAGCGGGGAGCCGGCCGGGACGACGTCGGGGACGGGGACGCTGGGGCCGGGGTACGCGCGGGTACCGGCCGCGCATCCGGTGCAGCCGGGTCGTCCGACCCACCACGGCTACGGTTCCGCACCCTGGGCCACCGCCTCCGACGGGTACGGGGCGGGCGCGGGAGAACGCCCGCCGGTCCCCGGCCGGGGCGGCGCACCGGGGATCGAGCACCGCGAGGCGGACCCCTCCGGTCCCGGCGGGCGCACGGTGCACGTCGCTCCCCGGGGCGAGCTGCCGCGGGTCCCCAAGGGGCGCCGGGTGTCGCAGCCGAGGCCCGCCGACGGCGACCCGGACACCGGGCGCCCGGGCGACACGTACCGCGACCCGTACGACGGGGCGGCCCCAGAACCCCCGGCGCCCCCCACCGGGGTCACCCACTCGGGCACCGGCGGCCCCGGGGCCCCTCTCCCCACCAGCCGTAAGGGCACCCCGCTGCGCGGCACCGACCTGGACGGCGCCGGACTCACGCAGCAGCCTTCCGGCGCCCGCAGGCGCGGCGGGCTCTCCGCCTGGGCGCGGCGCCTGGCCGGAGGACGCCAGGGACCGGAGAGCGCCGGGGCGGACAGGCCCGACGGGGAGGCGGCCGGCGCCGTCCCGCCCGAACGGGCCGTGGCCGCGCCGGGTCCGCCCGAGACCTGGCCCGACCCCGCCGCCCTGCTGCTGACCGCGCTGGGCCCCGGGCCCCGGCTGTGGGAGCGCGGGCCCGGCCATCCGGAGACCCTCGCGATACGCCTCGGCACGGCCGACCGGGCGGTGCCGGGCGGCTCGGGTCTGCTGCCCGCCGTACCGATGACCTCGGGACTGCGCGAGGTGGGCTCGCTGGGCCTGGCCGGCCCGCGCGAGCGGCTCACCGGGCTGGCCCGCGTGGTGCTGGCCCAGCTCGCCGCGCTGCACTCCCCCGACGCGCTGGAGATCGTCCTGATCACCGCGGACCGCTCCCGCCCCCTGGAGGAGCGGACCGCCGAATGGGCCTGGCTGGGCTGGCTGCCGCACGTACGCCCGAGGCACGGCCAGGACTGCCGGCTGCTCCTCGCCCACGACCGCGAACAGGCCGCGGCCCGCACCGAGGAACTGCTGCGCCGCCTGGCGGACCACGACCACGCGGCACGGACCTCGCCCACCCGACCGGCCCCGGCAGCCCCGCTCATCCCGGAGCAGCCCCGGCCCGCCGACGCCGACCGGAGCGAGCACCGGCGTCCCTCCTGGGCCGCGGGCGACGGCGCCGGTCCGGCGGACGGCTTCGCGGGGCCGTACACCGTGGTCGTCGTGGACGGCGACCCCGATGACTCCGGTGCCCCCGAGGTGCGCGACGCGCTGGTGCGGCTGGCCGTGGAGGGGCCGCGGGCCGGGATCCACCTGGTGTGCCTCGCCGAGACGTCCGCCGCCTCCGCCGCGTCCCCGGTCACACGGACGTACGAGGCGGCCTGCGCGGTGACCCCGGCGTTCCGGGAGTGCGGTGCCGTCGCCCTGCTCAGCGGGGACGTGGCGACCACCCTGCGGCTGCTGCGGGTGGCCGGCACCGGCGCCGGTACGGGCCCGGTGCCGGCACCGGGCCCGGTCGGTCACGGCACGGTCGCCACGGTCGACGCGGTCTCCCCGGCGTGGGCCGAACGCTTCGCGCGGGCGCTGGCACCGCTGCGCCCGGAGGGTGTCCCCGGCCCGGTGCACACGCGCGTGTCGGCGCCGCTGCCCCAGTCGGCGCGGCTGCTGGACGAGCTGGGGCTGGCCCGCGCCACCCCGGCCTCGCTGATGGCCCGCTGGGCGGACGCGGCCGACGACAGGGAGAGCACCGGCGGCCGGGTGTCCGCGGTGCTGGGTGCCGGTCCCCGCGGCCCGGTCGCCGCCGACCTCGCGGCCGAGGGGCCGCACCTGCTGGTGGAGGGGCCGTCCGGCAGCGGCCGTACCGAACTGCTCCGGGCCGTCGTCGCCTCCCTGGCCGCAGCCGAACGGCCGGACCGGCTGGGCATCGTCCTGGTGGACGGCCGGTGCGCCGCCGCGTCGGGCGGCGGGCCGGGCGACGGACTGCGGGTGTGTACGGACGTACCGCACGTCACCACGCACCTCAGCGCCAACGATCCGGTGCGGATGCGGGAGTTCGCCCAGTCGCTGAGCGCCGAGCTGAAGCGGCGTGCCGAACTGCTCGGCCGGTCGGACTTCGTGGAGTGGCACACCGGGCGCGAACTGTCGGACCGTATGGTCGCCCAGCGCACGACCGCGCCCCGCGGCCAGGCGACCGCCGGCGGTGAGCACTCGGGGGACCTGGACGCCCCGCCCAGTTCGACGCTGCGGCTGCGGCCCGGGGCGGCGCGGCGCAGGACGGAGGCCCCGCCTCCGCTGCCCCGGCTGGTGGTGGTCGTGGACGACCTGGACGCGCTGGTCTCCCCCGCGCTCGGCTCGCCGGGGCGGCCCGCCGCCGGGTCGGTGCTGCGGGCGCTGGAGGCGGTCGCGCGGGAGGGCGAGCGGCTGGGCGTGCACCTGGTGGCCGCCACCGGCCCCTGCGCCCGCACGACGGAGACCGAGCCGGCGAAGCGGGCGACCCTGCGCGTGACACTCGACCCGCCCGCGCCGGGCGGCCGTGGGGACACCTCCCCGTTCGAGCAGGGCCGGGACAACGGAGGAGAACCGGCGCCGGGACGCGGGCGGTTGGCCCACCCGGACGGCACGGTGACCACGTTCCAGGGCGGGCGGGTGACTGGCCGCATCCCGCGCACGGCGACGCTGCGGCCCACGGTCGTACCGCTGGAGTGGCACCGCATGGGCGATCCGCCGGCCCGCCGCCCGGTCCGGGAACTCGGCAACGGCCCGACCGATCTCGCGCTGCTCGCCAGCGCGCTGGAACGCGCGGCCCGTCAGGTCTCGGCCACCGAGGTGCCGTCCCTGCTCTGACCTGACCCCGAGCCGGCTGACCCCGCGTCACCCGGCCGCTCGCCACCCGGCACGCGGCACGGACACGCCCCGCCCCGGCACGCCCCGCTCCGGCGCCCCACGGCCCCGGAGAGTCACGACGCGGTCACGATCCCGGACTTGACACGCGACGCGGTCTTGCCGCCCCCGTCCTCCCGGGCGTACACAGGGCCCACGGGACAGCGCTCGACGTTCGACGAGGTACGAAGAACGGGGCAGTGATGCGCAGGACGAGCAGAATCATCCGGATACGCAGGTCGCCCGGCACACCCGCGGAAACGACGACTCCCCGCGCCCGCAGGGCCGCGAGAACCTCGGCCGCCGTCGTCGCGGGTGTCCTCGCGGCCTCGCTCACCGCGTGCAGCGGGGACGACGACGGCGGCACCGCCGACGGCGCGGGCGGCACCGCCGACGAGACCGCCGCCACCGTCACGCTTCCCCGGCTGGACGGTGAGAGCCTCGAGGTCGCCGCCGTGTGGACCGGCACCGAACAGGCCAACTTCAAGAAGGTCCTGGCGGAGTTCGAGAAGCGCACCGGAGCGAAGGTGACCTTCGTTCCCGCCCAGGATCCCATCATCAACTTCCTCGGTTCGAAGATCGCGGGCGGCGCCCCGCCGGACGTGGCGCTGCTGCCGCAGCCGGGCGCCATCAAGCAGGCCGTCGACAAGGGCTGGGCCAAGCCGCTGGGCGCCGAGGCGACCAAGGAGCTCGGCGAGAACTACTCGCAGGGCTGGCAGGACATCGGCAAGGTCGGCGGCAAGCAGTACGGCGTCTACTACAAGGCCGCCAACAAGTCGCTGATCTGGTACAACGCCCAGGTCTTCGAGAACGCGGGAGCGGCCGAGCCCAAGACCTGGGACGAGCTGCTCACCGCCGCGCAGACCGTGTACGACTCCGGCGTCACCCCGTTCTCGGTCGGCGGCGCCGACGGCTGGACGCTGACCGACTGGTTCGAGAACGTCTATCTCTCCCAGGCGGGCCCGGAGAAGTACGACCAGCTCGCCGCGCACGAGATCAAGTGGACGGACCCCTCCGTGAAGGAGGCGCTGACCACGCTGGCGGAGATCTGGGGCAAGGCGGACTACGTGGCGGGCGGCCCGGGCGGCGCGCTGCAGACCGAGTTCCCGGCCTCCGTGACGCAGACGTTCACCGGCGGCGACCAGCCCAAGGCGGGCATGGTCTACGAGGGCGACTTCGTACAGGTCAACATCGGTGAGACCAAGGCGAAGGTCGGCACGGACGCGAAGGTGTTCCCGTTCCCCGCGGTCGGTGACAGCCCGCCCGTGGTGTCCGGCGGCGACGCGGCCGTGATCCTGGAGGACTCCAAGGCGTCGCAGGCCCTGGCGACCTTCCTCGCCTCCCCGGACGCGGCCGGCGTCCAGGCGAAGCTGGGCGGCTACCTCTCGCCGAACAAGAACGTGCCGAACACGGCATATCCGAACGCGGTGCAGCAGAAGATGGCCAAGGCGCTCATCGACGCCGGTGACGACTTCCGCTTCGACATGTCCGACCAGGCTCCGCAGGCGTTCGGCGGCACCCCCGGCAAGGGCGAGTGGAAGGCGCTGCAGGACTTCCTGAAGAACCCGGAGGACATCGCGGGAACGCAGGCCCGGCTGGAGGCCGACGCGGCCGCGGCGTACGGGGACTGAGCCGGCGATGGCGTCGGACACGGCGGCAGGGGTCCCCGAGGCCCCTGCCGCTCCCCAGTCGCGCAGGAGCGTCACCGGCACCCGCAGAACCGTCGCGGCGCTGTTCCTGCTGCCCGCGCTGCTGCTGCTCGGTGCGCTCGTGGTCTACCCGATCGGGTATTCCGTCATCCGCAGCTTCTACGACCAGTCCGGCGACGGCTTCGCCGGATTCGACAACTACCGGGCCCTGTTCACCGACGACGGCATCCGCACCGCCCTGAAGAACAACGTCATCTGGGTGGTGTTCGCGCCGACGGTCGCGACCGCGCTCGGTCTGGTCTTCGCGGTGCTGACCGAACGGATCCGCTGGGGCACGGCGTTCAAGCTGGTCGTCTTCATGCCGATGGCGATCTCGATGCTGGCGGCGGGCATCATCTTCCGCCTGGTGTACGACCAGGACCCGGACAAGGGCGTCGCGAACGCGGTGTGGGTGGGGGTGCACGACACCTTCGCGGAGTCGTCGGCGTACCCGAAGGCGCATCCGGGCCGCGAGTCGCCGCTGGAGGCGGCCGGCGGGGGCGCCTTCGTCACCAAGGGGACGGTGCGCGTCGGGGACGCCGTCACGCTGCCGCTGGTCGGTGTCGCCCCGGACCTGATCCCGGAGGACGCCGAACGGGCGGCCGCGCCGAAACCGGAGCCGGACCGGATCACCGGCACGACCTGGCAGGACTTCACCCGCGGCAAGGGCGTCGGCACGCTGAACGGCGTCGACGCCGACGAGTTGGGCTACCCCGGCATGAGGATCGAGGCGGTCAGGGACGGCACGGTGGTGGAGACGGCCACGGCGGGAGCCGACGGCACGTTCTCCCTGTCGTCCAAGGCGGACGGGGCTCGGCTCCGGCTTCCGGCGAGCAACTTCAAGGAGCCGTACAACGGCCTGGACTGGCTGGGACCGTCGTTGGTCACGCCCGCCGTCATCGGCTCGTACATCTGGATGTGGGCGGGCTTCGCGATGGTGCTGATCGCGGCCGGACTCGCGGGCATGCCCCGGGAGTTGCTGGAGGCCGCGCGGGTCGACGGTGCCAACGAGTGGCAGGTGTTCAGACGGGTCACGGTGCCCCTGCTGGCGCCGGTGCTCGCGGTCGTCACCGTCACCCTGATGATCAATGTGCTGAAGGTGTTCGACCTGGTCTTCATCATCGCCCCCGGCTCCTCCCAGGACGACGCCAACGTCCTCGCGCTGGAGCTGTACCGCAAGGGCTTCTCCGAGGACCAGCCGGGCATCGCCAGCGCGATCGCGGTGTTCCTGCTGCTCCTGGTGATCCCGGTGATGTGGTTCAACGTGCGGCGGCTGAGGCGGGAGGTCAGGCGATGAGCCCACGTCTGCTGAAGGCGCGAACATCGGTCAAGTCGCTTCCTCCGGGCTCCCGTTCGCTCGCCTCCCGGCTCGCCGACCGGGTCGGCGGGGGGCTGGTCCAGGCGTTCCTGATCGTCGTCGGGCTGTTCTGGCTGGTCCCGACGATCGGGTTGCTGCTGGCCAGTCTGCGCACTCCCGAGGACATGGCCGCCGACGGCTGGTGGACGGTGTTCACCGAGCCCTCGCAGCTCACCTTCGGCGCCTACGAGGCCCTGTTGGAGAACGGCGACATCACCGGCTCCCTGCTGAACACGGCGTACATCACCGTCCCGGCGACGGTACTGGTGGTGGTGATCGGTTCGCTCGCCGGATACGCCTTCGCGTGGATGGAGTTCCCGGGCCGGGACTGGTGGTTCCTCGGTGTGGTGGGGCTGCTGGTGGTGCCGGTGCAGGTGGCGCTGATCCCGATCGCCGAACTCTTCGGCAGCCTCGGCATCTTCGGTTCGCTGGCCGGGGTGGTGCTGTTCCACGTCGGCTTCGGTCTGCCGTTCGCGGTGTTCCTGCTGCGGAACTTCTTCGCGGAGATCCCGAGGGAGCTGCTGGAGGCGGCCCGGCTGGACGGCGCGGGTGAACTGCGCCTGTTCGCCCGGGTGGTGATGCCACTGGCCGGGCCGGCGATCGCCTCGCTGGGCATCTTCCAGTTCCTGTGGGTGTGGAACGACATGCTGGTCGCGCTGATCTTCACGGACTCCGGGAGCCAGCCGATCACCGTCGCCCTGCAGACGCAGGTACGGCAGTTCGGCAACAACATCGACGTGCTGGCGCCGGGCGCGTTCATCTCGATGGTGATCCCGCTGGCCGTGTTCTTCGCCTTCCAGCGGCAGTTCGTCTCCGGCGTGATGGCGGGCGCCGTGAAGTGAGCTGCACGGAGGAAGAGGTGGCGGACGGGTCCGGGGCTCCGCACAAAGGGCCCCGGACCCGCTCCTTCGGGTGACGGATGCCCCGGATGCCGCACACGGCGTAACCCGGGCGGCCCGGCGGCCGTTCCCGGGCCGAACCCCCCGTGCCGACCGTTGGATGTCCCTTGCCCAGGTCCCGTGTCACCGTCCCCGCGCGCCCGGGGTGGGCGCACCCGCCGCACCGGGTCCGGGTGCACCGGGCCGTCCGCCCGGCGCGGCCCGCTCCGACCCGGCCGCCCACCTGGCGGCCCTCGGGACGGCCTTCGGGGCGCCCCGGCCGGTGAGCCCGGGGCGGCTGTCCGCCTGCTCGATCACTCGAGCACTCGATCACTCGATGACGAGCTCGACCGGGATGTTGCCGCGGGTGGCGTGGGAGTAGGGGCAGACCTGGTGGGCCTGCTCGACCAGCTTGCGGCCGGTCTCCTCGTCCACGGTGTCGGGCAGCTCGACGCGCAGCGTCACGGCGAGCGCGAAGCCCTCTCCGTGCTTGCCGTGCTTGCCGATGCCGACCTCGGCGGTCACCGCGGCCTCGCTGACGTCGACCTTCGCCGCCCGGCCGACCAGGCCGAGGGCGCTGCCGAAGCAGGCCGCGTAGCCGGCGGCGAACAGCTGCTCCGGGTTGGTGCCCTCGCCGCTGCCGCCCAGCTCCACGGGGGCGCTGAGACCGAGGTCCAGCTTGCCGTCGGAGGTGACGGCGCGGCCCTCGCGGCCGTGGGTGGCGGTGGCGACGGCGGTGTAGAGCGCGTCCATGGGGAACCTTCCCTCTCGAGTCGTGGCCGGGCGGCCGGCCCTCTGCCTCCGGGGCTCCGGCCGCCGCACGACCACAAGTAGAGCACGCAATTAAATTGCACACAACTTAATGGCGTGAAAGGGCTACCCTGGAGCCATGACACCGCCCCCGAACCCCCCGCCGGGTCCGTCCCCGGCGCCGGCCACGGACCCGGCCGGTGCCCCGCCGCCCGGTTCCGCCGACGACTGGCTCCGCCTCGACCGGCAGATCTGCCTCTCCCTGCACGCCACCTCGCGCGCCTTCAACGGCGTGTACCGCGTGGTCCTCAAGGACCTCGGCCTCACCTACCCTCAGTACCTGGTGATGCTGGCCCTCTGGGAGCACGGCACCCTGCCCGTCAAGAAGCTCGGCGAACACCTGCGGCTCGACTCCGGCACCCTCTCCCCGCTGCTCAAGCGGCTGGAGACGGCCGGCCTGGTGCGCAGGGAGCGCAGCACGCTCGACGAGCGCTCGGTGGAGGTGCGGCCCACCGAGGAGGGCACCGCGCTGCGCGAGCGGGCCGTGGACGTCCCGCGCCGGATCGTCGCCGCGACCGGCTTCGAGATCGACGAGATCCAGTCACTGCGGGCCCGCCTCGACCGGCTCACCGCCGCACTGGACACGGCGGCGGCGAACGGCGCCTGACGGCTGCGGCGCCGCCGCAACGGACACGGGGGTACGAAGCACCTGTCAGCGGGCAAAAGGTCAGTAACCCATTCACCCGAGCCCCAGGGGACGCCTATGCACCCCCACCGCCCCCAGGCCGCCGCCGGCGGCGCCCCCGGCATCACCGTCGTGGTCATAGGCCACGACGACGCCGCCCATGTGACCGACGCCGTGCGCTCGGCGCTCGGGCAGGGACCGGCCGTACGCGAGGTCGTGGCCGTCGACGACTGCTCGACGGACGGCAGCGCGGGCCTGCTCGCCCGGCTGGCCGGGACCGAGCCCCGCCTCCGGGTGATCCGGCACCGCGCCAACAGCGGCGGCTGCGGCTCCCCGCGCAACACCGGGCTCGACGCGGCGACCTCGCCGTACGTGATGTTCCTGGACAGCGACGACGTCCTGCCGGCCGGTGCCGTGGACGCGCTCCTCGGCGCGGCGGGCGCGGCGGACGCGGACGTCACCGGCGGGCTGTGCGTGCGCCGCGAGCTGCCCTCGGGACGCGAGGTGCCGTGGCAGCCCGGCCTGTACGCGGCGCCCCGGATGCTCGCGCACCCCGCCCGGCGCCCCCGCCTGGTGCACGACACCCTCTGCGTCAACAAGCTCTACTCGACGGCCTTCCTGCGCGCGCACGGCATCCGCTTCCCCGAGGGGCACTTCCCCTACGAGGACTTCGTCTTCACCGCACGCGTGTGGGCCGCCGTCCCGCGCGTCGCCCTGGTCCCGGACCGGGTCTACGTCTGGCAGGTGCGCCGGTCCGCCCGGCGGCTGTCGATCTCGCTGGACCGCGCGGGCCTCGACAACTGGCAGGACCGCACGCGCGCGTGCCGCACGGCGTACGAGATCCTGCTGGCCGCAGGGCAGAAGGAACTGGCACGGGCGGCGCGGGCCAAGTTCCTCGACCACGAGCTGCGCATGTACGTGCGGGAGCTGCGGCTGCACGACGCGGAGTACCGGCACGCGTGGTGGGCGCACACGCGCGCGTTCCTCGCCGAGTACGACGCGGCCGACTGGGCCCGCGACCCGGTCGCGCCCGGCCGGCTGATCGGGCGGGTCCTGCTGGCCTCCCCCGAGCCGCGCGACCTGCCCCGCCTCCAGGAACTGGCGGGCCGCCCGGCGCGGCTATGCCCGCCGTACCCCCGCGCGGCGGACGGTACGCCCTGCTGGTCCGCCGACCTGCCCGGGGTCACCCTGGAACCCCTGCTGGCCCGTCCCGTGACCCGGCTGCCGCTCGCCGTCGACGCGGAACTGCGCCCCCGCACCCGTGCCACCCGGCTGCGCCTGCGCCTGCACGAGCTGTACGGCCTGCTGGAGCGGGCGCGCCCGGTGGAGCTGGAGATCGAGTGGCGGCACCGGGACGGCGGCGGCAGGAGGGTGTGCACGGTGCCGCTGCGGGCGGCTGCCGGGGGCGGCTGGTCCGCGGAGACGACCGTACGGCCGGCCCGGCTGGCCGCACTCGGCGCCGGCGCCTGGGACCTGCGCCTGCGGGTGCGCTTCGGCGACGGCTCGAGCCGCGAGGTCACCGCGCACGCGTGTGCGGGCCCCGGTCTGCTGCGCCGCCGCGCGGTGCCGAGCGTCCGGCACGGCGTGGTGCTGGTCCGGCCGTACGCCACCCACTCGGGCGCGCTGGCGCTGCGGGTCGCACTCGGCGTACGCGGCGCCGCCTCCGTCGTGCGCGGGAGACTGTGGCGCCTGCTTCACTAAGATCCGGGAGAGCGGCGGGAACCGACCACCCGCCGCGGGCCAACGACGAGGGGACGTCCGCACATGACCTGGTTGATCACCGGCGGCGCCGGCTACATCGGGGCGCACGTCGTACGGGCTATGACCGAGGCGGGCGAGCGGACGGTGGTGTACGACGACCTGTCCACCGGCATTCCCGACCGGGTGCCGGACGGAGTGCCTCTGGTGGTCGGCTCGACCCTGGACGGCGAGCGGGTGGCCCGCGCCCTCGCCGACCACGAGGTCACCGGCGTCGTCCACCTGGCGGCGAAGAAGCAGGTCGCCGAGTCACTGGAACTGCCCCTGCACTACTACCGGGAGAACGTCGAGGGCCTGCGCGTCCTGCTGGAGGCGGTGGCGGCGACCGGTTCCGTGTCGGCCTTCGTCTTCTCGTCCTCGGCGGCGGTGTACGGCATGCCGGAGACCGCCGCCGAACTCGTGACCGAGGACACTCCCTGCGCGCCGATGTCCCCGTACGGGGAGACGAAGCTGGCCGGCGAGTGGCTGGTCCGTGCGGCGGGCCGGGCCACCGGTCTGTCCACGGCCTCCCTGCGCTACTTCAACGTGGCGGGCTCCGCGAGCCCGGAGCTCGCCGACACGGGCGTCCACAACCTCGTCCCCATGGTCTTCGAGAAGCTCACCGAACAGGCGCCCCCGCGCATCTTCGGCGACGACTACCCGACCCCGGACGGCACCTGTGTCCGCGACTACATCCACGTGGTCGACCTGGCCGAGGCCCACGTGGCCGCGGCCCGCGCCCTGCGCGCCGCCCCCGGCCGGAACCTCACCCTCAACATCGGCCGCGGCGAGGGCGTCTCCGTCCGGGGCATGATCGACCGCATCAACGCCCTCACCGGCCACGACCTGCCGCCCGCGGTCGCCCCCCGCCGCCCCGGCGACCCGGCGAGCGTCGTCGCCTCCGCCGACCGCGCCGCCACCGAACTCGGCTGGAAGGCCCGCCACACCGTCGACGACATGATCACCTCAGCCTGGAAGGGCTGGCTCCGCCTCCACCCGTCGGCGTGACCGCGCCCGCTCACAGCGCCCTGAGCGCCGCCGTCGTGGCTCTGGCCAGGGCGGGCAGGTAGCCCTTCGGCAGTTTCGGGTTGCGGATGACCACCGAGCGCCAGTACAGGGGTCCGGAGATCAGGTCGAGGGCCAGGGCGTGGTCGACGTCGGGACGTACCTCGCCCCGTTGCTGCGCCGCCGTGACGACGCCCCTGGCGACCCCGTCCTGGCCCTCCCGCAGCGCCTTCTGGATCGCCTCGGCGATGTCGGGGTTGCGGGCGGCCTCGGCCTGGAGGTCGGGGAGGATCTGCGAGGCGACGGGGTGGCGCAGGGCGCGTGAGGTGACCTCGTACAGCAGCCGCAGGTCTCCCTCCAGGGAGCCGGTGTCCGGCGCGGGCAGCCCCTGCACGGCGATGGCGGAGACCAGGTCGAGGACCAGGTGCAGTTTGGAGCGCCAGCGGCGGTACACCGCGGTCTTGCCGACGCCCGCGCGGCGCGCGATCCCCTCGATGGACATCCGCGCGTAGCCGACGGCCGCGAGTTCCTCGAAGACGGCCGCCCGGATGGCCTCCGTCACGTCCTCCCGCAGTACGGCGGCCCCGGCGGGGGCCCTGCGGCGCGGACGCGGCTGGGGCTCGTCGGCGTTGGTCGTCATGCGGCCCAGCATAGGGCGTGACGACGATACGGGCCCGTTCTGACGCCGACACGTACACCGATCCGGCACAGACCGGCGCCGCCCGCCTCGGTCGTTGCGACGAAACGGTTGCGTTCCGACGCGCGTTCGCCCTACGCTCACGTTGCGACGATACGGTGCCGTCCCGACGTAAGTGAACGCGCGAAGACACGCGGGGAAACACCGGGCGGAACACGACATCGCACCGCCCCGCCGCCACCCCCACCCCTCCCCCTAGCGAAAGAAGCGGATGTGAGTCAGGCCCTCCACACACCGCCTTCCCCACCGGTCCACCCGGTCCCGGCCGAGGACGACCTCCCGGCGCTCGCCGCCCGGTACGGGCTGACGGTCAGCGGCGCCCGGCCCTCGCTGCCCGAGTACGTCCGCCGGCTGTGGGCGCGCCGGCACTTCATCCTGG